>NZ_JAVFVX010000004.1:0-170525 GCF_033441795.1 Streptomyces sp. ADMS
AGCGCTTCGTTCACACCGAAGAGGTCACTGGTTCGAACCCAGTATCGCCCACCGGGAGAAAACCGGTCCGTCACCGACGGGCCGGTTTTTTTCATGAGCCTGTACATCTGCTCCACGGCTATGCCGCCGCCCGCATCTCCGGACGCAGTGGCCACGCCGGGTCGACAGCCTCCCCCGAACCGCTCTTCGCGAACCACGCCTGCAGGCCGCGCGCCTGCGCCGCGTGCCACACCGCCTGGAGCGTGTGCAGTTCGGCGGGGGAGAGGCGCTCCAGCCGGGGCGCGAAACGGCGCCCGACCGCCCGTACGACCTCCAGTGAGGCCATCGCGTCCGCCGCCGCGTCATGGGCGCCCTCCAGCGTCACGCCGTACTGCGCGCACAGATCCGTGAGGGTGCGGCGGCCCTTGCGGTAGCGGTCCAGATGCTTGTCCAGGACCCGGGGATCCAGCACCAGCAGCGGCGTCGACTCGAACCAGCGGTCGAGCGACGAGGCGCGATGGCGTCGCAACTCCCGGTCCAGCATGGTCAGATCGAACGGCGCGTTCATGATGACCAGCGGGCGGCCCGCCGCGGCCTGCTCCGCCAGTGCCCGCGCTATCTCCTCGACCACGGGAGACGGCCAGCGGCCGTTGCGCTGCAGATGCTCGTCCGTCAGTCCGTGCACCGCCGTCGCCGAAGCGGGCACCGGCACACCCGGGTTGATCAGCCAGCGGCTGATCCGCGGCCGGATGGCCGGCCCTTCCTGGACCACGACGGAAGCGGACACGATCCGGTCGGTCTCGACGTCCACACCCGTGGTCTCCGTGTCGAACGCGGCCAAGGGGCCCTCGTACCAGCACGTCATACCTACACAACTCCTTGTTCACCCACGGCAGCTGACGCACCGTCTTCTGCCCGTTTGGTGATACCCGGGCTGTTTGCGCCGTACGCCGGAAGGAGACAACAGAGATACAGGTTTACGCACTTCAGTGGCCTGTCATGGGAATTCACCTGGTTTGGAAGGCACTTGGTCATGGCGATAGCGCAGCCCGAACGGGGCGGGCTGCTGCCCGAGCGCACGGCACCCCATCGAGGCACCCTCGCCACCACCGCCTGCATGGAGACCCTGCAGGTGGGCTATCTGCACGCCGTCGCGGCGGCGGCCGGCTGCTCGCTGTCCCAGCCGTTCCCCGACAACGGCATCGACTGGCACGTCAGCCACGGCGCCCCCGCGCACACGGTCGACGACGAGGTCACCATCAAGGTCCAGCTGAAGTGCACGTACCAGATCGCACCGAGCCCGCCGGGCCCGCACTTCTCCTTCACGCTCGACAACGCCCACCTGGCGAAGCTCGCCCGCACCCCGGTCTCGGTGCACAAGATCCTGGTCGTGATGCTCGTACCCCGCTCGCAGGACGACTGGCTGCGCGCCGGCCACGACCGCCTCGACCTGCGGCACTGCTGTTACTGGATCAACCTCGCCGGGCATCCGATCACAGGCCGGCACCGGACGACCGTGCGGATTCCGACCTCACGCATCTTCGACGACCGTGCGCTGTGCGAGATCATGACGCGGGTCGGGACGGGAGGCAGACCGTGACGCACCGGCCTACCGAGGAGCCCCTGCGGCCCGTCCGGCCGCACCCCGTGGACACCCCCTGGCACAGCGAGCCGCCCGCGCCCGAGCAGGTCGACCCGGCCGTGCTCGGAGCTCTGCTGCGCCGGCACGGCTGGCAGCGGCGCGGGGGCGCCGTCGGGCGGTACGGCCGCTGGACCCCACCCGGGCCCGGCGACAGCGGCACGAGCCTCCTCGTGCCCGAGAGCCGGGCCTTCCCCGACAGCGACGACCTGCTCGCCGAGGCCCTCGTCGCGCTGGCCCGCAGCGGATCGCCCGCCGCGCGCGAGGTGCTCGTCGGCCTCGCCGTACCCAGCGACGAGATCCGCTGGTGGCGGGACGTCCCGACCGGCCCCGCCGGCGCCGCCTCCTGGCCCGTCGAGGAGCAACTGCGCTCGGCCGCCCGCCGGATGATGCTCGCCGGAGCGCTCGCCACCCGCGCGCGGGCCGGCTACCACGGCGCCCGCCACCGCAGGCCCGCCGCCTCGCTGCTGGAGCACGTTCTCGTCGGCGCCGCCCCCGCCGGCCGCAGCCTCACCGCGTTCGTCCCCGTCGCCACGGGCCGTCCCCTCGCCGTACGGCTCCACCAGGCCCTGTACGCGGCCCGCGAGGCCATCGACTACCAACGGGCCACCGGCGGCATGGACGCCTTCGACGGGGCCGTCGAGGCGGGCGTCAGCCATGAGCTCACGGAGTCCCTCGTCGCCCTGGTCCGCGGTACGGAGGGCGCCCGGATCGCCGTCGAGTGGGCGCCCGGCGCGGGTGTCCCCGAGGGCTGTGCCGCTTCCGCCGAACCTGTCGAGTTCTCCCCCGGCGACCTGCCCGCCCTGCGCGCGGCCGGTACCCGGTATCTGCGCGAGGAGCCGCCGGTGCCGGTCCGGATCACCGGCACCGTGGTACGGATGTGCAGGTCGGGGCCGCGCGGCGAAGGCACCGTACGTCTGCGGGTCCTGGCCGGCGCCGAGATTCCGCACGTTCGGATGACGCTGGACGAGGAGGCGTACCGGATCGCCGGGCAGGCGCACCTGGTCGGGCTGCCGGTGCGTGTGAACGGCCGGCTGGAGAGCCGGGGCGGCTTCCGCCGGCTCACCCAGGCCTCCGGGGTCGTACCCGTCCAGGTCGACGAGGCGGAGCGGGACCGGCTGATGAAGTCGTTGCAGGAGAACCTCGACTTCTTCGAGGAGGCTTGCAGCGGAGACGACTGAGGGCGTCGCGGACCGTCGTGGGCCAGGGCTTCGGGTTATCTGTTTCGCGGTGGGCGGGCCGGGGTCGGTACGATCCCTAACTGCGCGCGCTCCCGGTATGGCGCCGCACCCACCTTCAGTCAGGAGAGACCGGTGTCAGACGTCCGTGTGATCATCCAACGCGATTCCGAGCGGGAAGAGCGCGTGGTGACGACGGGGACTACGGCCGCCGACCTCTTCGCCGGCGAACGTACGGTCGTCGCCGCGCGGGTGGGCGGAGAGCTCAAGGACCTCGCGTACGCGGTGGCGGACGGCGAGGAGGTCGAGCCCGTCGAGATCTCCTCCGAGGACGGCCTCGACATCCTGCGCCACTCCACCGCCCACGTCATGGCCCAGGCCGTGCAGGAACTGTTCCCCGAGGCCAGGCTCGGCATCGGCCCGCCGGTCAAGGACGGCTTCTACTACGACTTCGACGTCGAGAAGCCGTTCACGCCCGAGGATCTCAAGGCCATCGAGAAGAAGATGCAGGAGATCCAGAAGCGCGGGCAGCGGTTCTCCCGCCGTGTGGTGACCGACGAGGCGGCTCGCGAGGAGCTGGCGTCGGAGCCGTACAAGCTGGAGCTGATCGGCATCAAGGGCTCCGCGTCCACCGACGACGGTGCGAACGTCGAGGTCGGCTCCGGTGAGCTGACCATCTACGACAACCTCGACGCCAAGACCGGCGACCTGTGCTGGAAGGACCTCTGCCGTGGTCCCCACCTGCCCACCACCCGGAACATCCCGGCGTTCAAGCTGATGCGCAACGCCGCCGCGTACTGGCGGGGCAGTGAGAAGAACCCGATGCTGCAGCGCATCTACGGCACCGCCTGGCCCTCCAAGGAGGAGCTCAGGGCGCACCTCGACTTCCTCGTCGAGGCCGAGAAGCGCGACCACCGCAAGCTCGGCAACGAGCTGGACCTGTTCTCCATCCCGGAACAGATCGGTTCCGGCCTCGCCGTCTTCCACCCCAAGGGCGGCGTCATCCGCCGGGTGATGGAGGACTACTCGCGCCGCCGGCACGAGGAGGAGGGCTACGAGTTCGTCTACACCCCGCACGCGACGAAGGGGAAGCTCTTCGAGACCTCGGGCCACCTGGACTGGTACGCCGACGGCATGTACCCGCCCATGCAGCTCGACGAGGGCGTGGACTACTACCTCAAGCCCATGAACTGCCCGATGCACAACCTGATCTTCGACGCCCGCGGTCGTTCCTACCGTGAACTCCCTTTGCGGTTGTTCGAGTTCGGCACGGTGTACCGGTACGAGAAGTCCGGCGTCGTGCACGGTCTCACCCGCGCCCGGGGCTTCACCCAGGACGACGCGCACATCTACTGCACGCGTGAGCAGATGGCGGAGGAGCTGGACAAGACGCTCACCTTCGTCCTCGGCCTGCTGCGGGACTACGGTCTGACCGACTTCTACCTTGAGCTGTCCACCAAGGATCCGGAGAAGTTCGTCGGCTCGGACGAGGTCTGGGAGGAGGCCACGGAGACGCTGCGGCAGGTGGCCGAGAAGCAGGGTCTGCCGCTGGTGCCGGACCCGGGGGGCGCGGCCTTCTACGGGCCGAAGATCTCCGTCCAGACGAAGGACGCGATCGGCCGTACCTGGCAGATGTCGACGGTCCAGCTGGACTTCAACCTGCCGGAGCGGTTCGACCTGGAGTACACGGGTCCCGACGGCTCCAAGCAGCGGCCGGTCATGATCCACCGTGCTCTGTTCGGCTCCATCGAGCGGTTCTTCGCCGTGCTTCTCGAGCACTACGCGGGCGCGTTCCCGGCGTGGCTGGCGCCTGTGCAGGCGGTCGGTATCCCGATCGGCGACGGGCACGTGGAGTACCTGCAGAAGTTCGCCGCCGCGGCGAAGAAGCAGGGTCTGCGGGTCGAGGTGGACGCCTCGTCCGACCGCATGCAGAAGAAGATCCGCAACGCCCAGAAGCAGAAGGTGCCGTTCATGGTCATCGTCGGCGACGACGACATGAACGGCGACACGGTCTCCTTCCGCTACCGGGACGGTTCGCAGGAGAACGGCATCCCCTTCGAGGAGGCCATCGCGAAGATCGCGAAGGTGGTCGACGAGCGGGCGCAGGTCTGATCGAGAGCTGTCCGGCCCTCGGGGAGATCAACTCCCCGGGGGCCATTCGTCGTTGCCGGGCCTGCCCCGCCCTGGCTTGTCCTCCCGCGAGAACACCTGTACCAGCCGCGACGAGAACGACCCCGTCACCGCCCCCGACAGTGCAAGACCACACGCCATCAGGCCCACCGCGACCCGCCGTCCGACCGGAGTCACGGGAGAGACATCGCAGTAACCGAAGGTCGCGAGCGTGGCGCGGGTCCACCACACGGCGACGCCGGACGTCCGGATCGTCGCGCCGGGCTCGGCGTGGTCCCGCTGGTTCACCGCCAGGGCGCCCGCGACCCCGAGCAGTGCCACCGACAGTCCGGCGTATGCGATCACACGCGCGTGCAGCGCGAGCCGGGGCCTGCCACGCCGGTGCAGTACGGCCTCGTGCACTCTGACCACACGCAGCGGGCGCGGCAGGGGAAGCAGCAGGACGAGGGTGTCCAGCCAGTGCGTGGGTACGAATGGAGCGCCCTCCCCGCTCAGCCGCCGGCGCACCGCGTGGTCGAGCGCGAAGACGGCCCGGGCGGACAGCAGTACGGCCAGGCAGAGGACCTGTCCGGCGCGGCAGGTCGTGGGCGAGTAGGCGGACCGCGTACGCGGCGAGACGGAGCAGTGACGCCACCCCGAGCGGGGCCTCGGTGCGCCGCTCCCGGGGTTCTGTGCGGCTGTCGTCGTCCATGCCGTCAGCTTGGCCGTGGGCGCCCCGGCGCGTGCCCCGGCGACACGCTCCATATGGGCGAACCAATATGCTGCATGGCATGACGAGTGAGCCGGAGCAGCAGATCGGAGTCGGGACACAGGACGCGTTTCAGCGCCTGTGGACGCCCCACCGGATGGCGTACATCCAGGGCGAGAACAAGCCGACCGGCCCCGGTGCCGACGACGGCTGTCCCTTCTGCTCGATCCCGGCCAAGTCCGACGAGGACGGCCTCATTCTCCGGCGCGGCGAGCAGGTCTACGCGGTGCTCAATCTGTACCCGTACACGGGTGGCCATCTGATGGTCGTGCCGTACCGCCATGTCGCCGACTACACGGACCTCACGGACTCCGAGACCGCCGAACTGGCCGAGCTGACCAAGCAGGCGATGACGGCGCTGCGCACGGCGTCCGGTGCACACGGCTTCAACATCGGGATGAACCAGGGCACGGTGGCGGGCGCGGGCATCGCGGCCCATCTGCACCAGCACATCGTCCCGCGCTGGGGCGGCGACACGAACTTCATGCCGGTGGTGGGCCACACGAAGGTGCTGCCACAACTGCTGGGGGACACGAGGAAGATGCTGGCGGAGGCGTGGCCCGCAGGTTCCTCGGGTGCCTGAGGACACGGGGTCCTGGGACCGTGCCCCCGGACCTCACGCGTCGTAGACGTCGGCTTTCCGGGGCATCGGGTCCTGTACCGCCGTGCTGAGGAACGACGACCGGGAGCCGAACTTCTCCGTGTCCACGCCGTTCTCCTCCAGCACCTTGATCGCCGCCGCGTGCACGACCCGCAGCACCGGCGTCGCCGCCCGCAGCGCGTCGTCCGCCATGAAGCGGTGCCGCCACGGCTGGTCCGCCCACGAGTGCCGCAGCCCGAAGGGTTCCGGCAGGGCCAGCGAGCCGCCCAGCCAGTTCAGCAGCGGCGGGTACCAGGTCAGCGGAGCGCGCGCGGTGAGCCGTACGACCTCGTCCGCGTCGACCAGCGGCAGCTTGACCTTCCGGGTCTCCCAGAAGCGGATCGACTTCTGGACCTCCTTCTCCTTGGCAGCGGGCTTGCTGGTGAAGAGGGAGTGCACCGGACCGAGCGCGTGGCCGGTCACCTCGATGCGGAGTGTCTCGTGGAGCACGGTGACCGTGATGAGCATCGTGATGATCAACTGACCGTCCCAGAGCGTCCACTGGACCCCGAGGTAGTGTCGCTGGCCCGCGCCGAACTGCTGCTTGTTGCAGATGTCCTGTATCGCGTGGTTCTTGATCATGTAGGCGTCCACGTCCGTGCCGCTGGGCCGGGAGACCTCCTTCGCGCCCTCGCCGACGGGCGTGACGATCCAGTGCTTCAGGGACGGCTTGGTGAATCCGCCGGTGTTGAGCGGGCCGCGCTCCAGCATGCGCAGCTGGTCGTGGATCGAGCGTACGACGTCCCAGCTGCGGAAGGGGTGGATCTCCCTGCCCGCCTCCCGCGGGACCAGGTCCTCGGCGAGCTGCCAGCTGCCCCACCGCGTGCCCATGCCGAGTATGCCCTTGGGGCCGGCGTAGAAGACGGAGTTGGACTGCTGCTCGGCGCTGAGCCGGGCCAGTTCCTTGCGGAGATGTTCGGCGGCCGTCTCGCCGGGGCTGCCGGGGACCGCCTCGGGGATCTTGGCGCCCACGCCACCGCCGGACAGCAGGGCGGCCCAGCGGTCGCGGAGGTCCTGCGCGGTGCGCTCGCAGATCTGTTTGGCCCACAGCCAGCCGACGACCGGCAGGACGACGCACGCGCGTGCGTACCAGGCCCAGAAGCCGGTGAACGGCATCTTGATCAGGAAGATCACGGCGAAGGCACCGACGGTGACGAGGAGGGTGGTGGCGAGTGCGGAGGCCCGCCTGTCCTCGCGTTTGGTGATGTTCGCCCGGCCGGCGAAGACGGCCAGCCACAGCAGGAGTCCGGGCAGGAAGAGCACTCCGCACAGCACCATCACCGCGGAGAGCCAGTTGTCGCGGTCGCGCCGGATGCGGTGGGCCGCGAGGGCGTGCTCGACGATGACCTGCGGTTCGGTGCCGAAGGACTGGATGAGCGGCTTTCGGCCGGCGCCCAGCATGCGGTCGATCACGGCCCGGGAGAACGCCTCCCCGAGCTTGGGCCGGAAGATCTTCGCCCAGGCGCCCCGGGGCGCCTTGACCGTCGACTTGTGCCACTCGTTGTCGGCTTCGAGGATCTTTGTGACCTCGTCGTCCTCCCGGTAGGCCGCCGAGGCCAGCGCGAAGGTCGCCGCCGTCTGGCCCGCGGAACCCGACAGGGGCACCTGCGCCCCGGGACTGAAATCGAAACCGTCGTCCGCCACTGTGCCGCCCCCTCGCCGCCGTACCCGCTTCTGCGGCCTTTCCCGACTTCCTTGCTCCGCACACCTGTTGAACAGGTCATCGTGTTGATCGAGTCGCAACTTGATCAGGTGATCAGCGTATCCGCAGCCACCGGCAATTGGGCGGCGGACGGCACAAGCCGTCCGCCGATGTGGAGGAGAGCGTTCCGTAAGGGTCACTTGTCGGGCAGCGGGCGCCAACTACGGGGTTGTCCGGGCCTGTTCGCTGACCCTCTCGGCGATCTGCGGCGGCATCGGCTCGTGCCGTGCGTACGTGCGGTCGAAGCGGGCGGTGCCGTGCGAGAGGGAGCGCAGATCGACCGCGTACCGGCCGATCTCGATCTCGGGCACCTCGGCGCGTACGAGGGTCCGCCCGCCGGCCGTCTGCTCGGTGCCGACGACCCGCCCGCGCCGCCCGGACAGGTCGCTCATCACGGATCCCACGTATTCGTCGCCGACCAGCACCGTCACCTCGGCCACGGGTTCGAGGAGATGGATCTTCGCGTCGGCGGCGGCCTCGCGCAACGCGAGCGCCCCGGCGGTCTGGAAGGCGGCGTCGGAGGAGTCCACCGAGTGGGCCTTGCCGTCGAGCAGGGTGATCCGTACGTCGACGAGCGGACAGCCCGCGGCGACTCCCTTGGCGGCCTGGGCCCGCACGCCCTTCTCCACGGACGGGATGAACTGCCTGGGCACGGCGCCGCCGACGACCTTGTCCACGAACTCGATGCCCGAGCCGCCCGGCAGCGGCTCCACCTCGATCGCGCAGATCGCGAACTGCCCGTGCCCGCCGGACTGCTTCACATGGCGTCCGCGCCCCGTCGCCCGGTCGCCGAACGTCTCCCGTAGGGAGACCTTGTGCGGTACGACGTCGACCCGGACGCCGTACCGGTTGCGCAGCCGTTCGAGGGCGACGTCCGCGTGCGCCTCGCCCAGGCACCACAGGACCACCTGGCGGGTGTCCTGGTTCTGTTCGAGCCGCATGGTGGGGTCCTCGGCGGCGAGCCGGCCGAGGCCCTGCGAGAGCTTGTCCTCGTCGGCCTTGCTGTGCGCCTGGATGGCGAGCGGCAGCAGCGGGTCGGGCATCTGCCACGGTTCCATCAGCAGCGGGTCGTCCTTCGCGGAGAGGGTGTCCCCGGTCTCCGCCCGGTTCAGCTTCGCCACGCAGGCCAGGTCGCCGGCGATGCAGTGCGTGAGCGAGCGCTGATGTTTGCCGAAGGGGGCTGACAGGGCGCCGATGCGCTCGTCGACATCGTGGTCCTCGTGGCCGCGGTCGGCGAGCCCGTGCCCGGAGACGTGGACCGTCTCGTCGGGCCGCAGGGTGCCGGAGAAGACGCGGACGAGCGACACCCGGCCCACGTACGGGTCGCTGGCCGTCTTCACCACCTCCGCGACCAGGGGACCGTCCGGATCACAGAGCTTCAGGGCGCGCGGGCGGCCGTCGATCGTGGTGACCCCGGGGGCCTCTCGCTCCAGCGGGGTCGGGAAGCCTCCGGTGACCAGTTCCAGCAGTTCGACCGTGCCGAGTCCCTGCCGGGCGCCCTCGGCGGCGGGGGCGGCGGCGAGCACCGGGAAGAAGGTCCCGCGCGCGACCGCCCGCTCCAGGTCCTCGACCAGCGTCTTGAAGTCGATCTCCTCGCCGCTCAGATAGCGGTCCATGAGGGTCTCGTCCTCGCTCTCCGCGATGATCCCCTCGATGAGCCGGTTGCGGGCCTCCTCGATGCCCGGGAGCTGGTCGGGGGCCGGTTCGGCCTCCTTGCGTTCCCCGGAGGAGTAGTCGAACAGTTTCTGCGACAGCAGCCCGGTCAGCCCGGTCACGGGCGCGTGCCCGTCCGGTCCCGGGGAGCCGTGCAGCGGCAGGTACAGCGGCAGTACGGCGTCGGGGTCGTCCGCGCCGAAGGCGTCCGCGCAGATCCGCGTCATGTCGTCGAAGTCCGCGCGCGCGGACTCCAGATGCGTGACGACGATGGCCCGCGGCATGCCGACCGCCGCGCACTCCTCCCACACCATCCGCGTCGAGCCGTCCACCCCGTCCGAGGCCGAGACGACGAAAAGGGCCGCGTCCGCCGCGCGCAGACCGGCTCTGAGCTCCCCGACAAAGTCGGCGTATCCGGGAGTGTCCAGAATATTGATCTTGTACCCGCCCCATTCGACGGGCACCAGGGAGAGTTGCACCGAGCGCTGCTGCCGGTGCTCGATCTCGTCGTAGTCGGAGACCGTGCCGCCGTCCTCCACGCGGCCTGCCCGGTTGACGGCACCCGCGGTCAGCGCGAGAGCCTCCACCAGAGTCGTCTTGCCGGATCCTGAGTGGCCGACCAGCACCACATTCCGTACGGACGCGGGGTGGTCGGCCGCTGTAGCCCTGCCGGCGGCCCCGGGGTGTGCGTTCGCCTTGTCGCCCATGGTCCTGCCTCCCGTGCACGGTGAGGTCACTGTGGGCGCGGCGGATCCTCCCCCAGACTCTGTCCGGGGAACCCCAGCGGTGGCGGCTCCGATGACGCCCGCGGTGCTTTCGAGCTTTGCACCCGCGTCACGGTGCGTCCATACGAAGGACGCGATCGCACGTCCGGGACGGTGCGAACGGGGTGATCCGGGCTGCCGACATCCCGCCGTGACCCGGATGCCGTCAGGCCGTGACACGGGGGCGCGGGTGCCCGACCGTCGCACACGCGCGCGCGTCGCTACGATGGGCCAGCCGGTGGCCAGTAGGGGCCGCACGGCGACACCGACCCTCGGGAAGGCCATGCTGAACAAGTACGCGCGTGCATTCTTCACGCGTGTCCTCACGCCGTTCGCCGCGTTTCTCATCCGCCGGGGCGTCAGCCCCGACACGGTCACGCTCCTCGGCACCGCCGGGGTGATCGCGGGCGCGCTGGTCTTCTACCCCAGGGGCGAGCTCTTCTGGGGCACGATCGTCATCACGCTGTTCGTGTTCTCGGACCTCGTCGACGGCAACATGGCCCGCCAGATGGGCCGTTCCAGCCGATGGGGTGCCTTCCTGGACTCCACCCTCGACCGGGTGGCCGACGGCGCGATCTTCGGCGGCTTCGCCCTCTGGTACGCGGGCGGCGGCGACGACAACGTCCTGTGCGCGGTCTCGATCTTCTGTCTGACCAGCGGCCAGGTGGTCTCGTACACCAAGGCCCGGGGCGAGTCGATCGGTCTGCCGGTCGCCGTCAACGGCCTGGTGGAGCGCGCCGAGCGCCTGGTGATCTCCCTGGTCGCGGCCGGTCTCTCGGGTATGCACGCGTTCGGGGTGCCCGGCATCCAGTACCTGCTGCCGGTCGCCCTGTGGATCGTCGCCGTCGGCAGCCTGGTCACGCTGATCCAGCGTGTCGTCACGGTCCGCCGGGAGTCCGCTGAGGCGGACGCGGCGGCCGCGAGCGAGAGCACCGCGCAGAACAGCGGGACGGCGTCATGAGCGACCTGCGGGGGCGGCTGACGGACGGCGCGTACGCGGTGGGCTGGAGCGCCGTCAAAAAGCTTCCGGAGCCTGTCGCCGTCCGGCTCGGCCGGACCATCGCAGACCTCGCCTGGAAGCGGCGCGGAGAGCGCGTACGACGCCTTGAGTCGAACTACGCGCGCGTGGTGCCCGACGCGACACCGGAGCGCCTCGCCGAACTGTCCCGCGCGGGCATGCGTTCGTACCTGCGCTACTGGATGGAGTCCTTCCGTCTCCCCGCGTGGAGCCCGGAGCGGGTGAGGACGGGCTTCGAGCCGACGGACCTGCACCACCTGACCGACGGTCTGGCCTCGGGCCGGGGCGTGATCGCGGCACTTCCGCACCTGGCCAACTGGGATCTGGCCGGTGCCTGGGCCACCACCAAGCTGGAGACGCCGTTCACGACGGTCGCCGAGCGCCTGAAGCCGGAGACGCTGTACGACCGTTTCGTCGCCTACCGCGAGGGCCTGGGCATGGAGGTCCTGCCGCACACCGGCCGCACCGCGTTCGGCACCCTGGCGCGGCGGCTGCGCGACGGCGGCCTGGTCTGCCTGGTCGCGGACCGGGACCTGTCCGCCTCGGGCGTCGAGGTGAAGTTCTTCGGCGACACGGCCCGGATGCCGGCCGGTCCGGCCCTGCTGGCCCAGCAGACCGGCGCACTCCTGCTCCCGGTGACCCTCTGGTACGACGACTCACCGGTCATGCGCGGCCGTATCCATCCCCCGATCGAGGTACCCGAGACAGGTACGAGGGCCGAGAAGACGTCTGTCATGACACAGGCGCTGGCTGATGCCTTCGCCACGGGAATCGCCGATCACCCGGAGGACTGGCACATGCTTCAGCGGCTGTGGCTCGCGGATCTCGACCCCGCGAAGGATCCGGAGAAGAGGACTGAGACGGGTACGGGGAAGAACACCGGGAGCGCGAACGGTGTCGTGCGGGGCACCGAGAAGAGGACCCCGTGAAGATCGGCATCGTCTGTCCGTACTCCTGGGACGTGCCGGGCGGCGTCCAGTTCCACATCCGTGATCTGGCCGAGTACTTCATCCGCCTGGGCCACGAGGTGTCCGTCCTCGCCCCCGCCGACGACGACACCCCGCTCCCGCCGTACGTCGTCTCGGCCGGCCGTGCGGTCCCGGTGCCGTACAACGGCTCGGTGGCCCGCCTGAACTTCGGCTTCCTGTCGGCGGCCCGGGTACGGCGGTGGCTGCACGACGGCGAGTTCGACGTGCTCCACATCCACGAGCCGGCCTCACCCTCGCTGGGACTCCTGGCGTGCTGGGCGGCCCAGGGCCCGATCGTGGCCACCTTCCACACCTCGAACCCGCGCTCCCGGGCCATGATCGCCGCGTACTCGATGCTCCAGGCCGCCCTGGAGAAGATCAGCGCCCGGATCGCGGTGAGCGAGTACGCCAGGCGCACGCTGGTGGAACACCTGGGCGGCGACGCGGTCGTCATCCCGAACGGTGTGGACGTCGACTTCTTCGCCGGGGCCAAGCCGAAGCCCGAGTGGCAGGGCGGCACGATCGGTTTCATCGGCCGCATCGACGAACCCCGCAAGGGGCTGCCGGTCCTGATGAAGGCGCTCCCCAGGATCCTCGTCGCCCTCCCCGGGACACGTCTGCTGGTCGCGGGCCGCGGCGACGAGGAGGAGGCGGTGGAGAGCCTGCCGGCCGAGATGCGCTCGCAGGTCGAGTTCCTGGGCATGGTCAGCGACGAGGACAAGGCACGGCTGCTGCGCAGCGTGGACGTGTACATCGCCCCCAACACAGGCGGGGAGAGCTTCGGGATCATCCTGGTCGAGGCGCTGTCGGCGGGGGCACCGGTCCTGGCCTCGGACCTCGACGCCTTCGCCCAGGTCCTGGACCACGGAGCGGCGGGTGAGCTGTTCACGAACGAGGACGCGGACGCCCTGGCCGACGCGGCGGTACGGCTGCTGGGCGACCCAGGCCGCCGGGCCGAACTGCGGGAGCGGGGCAGCGCCCATGTGCGGCGGTTCGACTGGTCGACGGTGGGGGCGGACATCCTGTCGGTGTACGAGACGGTGACGGACGGTACGACAGCCGTGGCGGCGGACGAGCGAACGGCCACGGGGCTGCGGGCGCGGTTGGGACTGGCCCGGGACTGAGCGGGGGCGCCCGGGGGAACCGCCCCCGGGACAGCGACGCTGAGGGACTCCACGGAACAGGTGGAGCGCCCCTGTAGCCTTGCCGCCCGTGACCGCAACCCTCATCTGGATCCTTGTCGGGCTCGTCGCGATCGGCCTCTACCTGAGCTGGACCGCCGGGCGGCTCGACCGGCTGCACGTAAGGATCGAAGCCACACGCGCCGGACTCGACGCGCAGTTGCTGCGCCGGGCTTCCGTCACCCAGGAGCTGGCCACGTCGGGCGTCCTCGACCCGGCCGCCTCGATCGTGCTGTACGAGGCGGCGCACGCCGCGCGTCAGGCCGAGGAGGAACAGCGGGAGGTCGCCGAGAGCGAGTTGAGCCAGGCACTGCGGGCCGTCTTCGCGGAGGCGGCGCAGGTCGAGGCGGTACGGGAGGCCCCCGGCGGAGAGGCGGCGGCGGCCGAGCTGACCGAGGCGGTGCGCAGGGTGCCGATGGCTCGGCGGTTCCACAATGACGCGGTGCGGGCGGCGCGGGCGTTGCGGCGGCATCGGAAGGTGCGGTGGTTCCGGCTGGCGGGGCATGCGCCGTTCCCGCTGGCGTTCGAGATGGACGACGAGCCGCCGACGGCCCTGGCGGAGCGCGCGCCGGCGTAGGGCGGCTTCTTGCCCCCCCAGGGGCTCCTTTCAGCCCGTCCGGCGTTCGAGGACGGCGAAAACGATCCACCGGCTATCCATTGGCCCTTGCTGTGGCCTGCTTCTCTCCCGTTTCCTCAGAGTTGCAGCAGCCCTCTTTCACCGAGTGAGGTCAAACCGTGTCCAGCACGCTCTCCAACTCCGCCCAGACGCCCGAAACCGGCACCGCCCGCGTGAAGCGCGGCATGGCCGAGCAGCTCAAGGGCGGTGTGATCATGGACGTGGTCAACGCCGAGCAGGCGAAGATCGCCGAGGACGCCGGCGCCGTCGCCGTCATGGCCCTGGAGCGTGTCCCGGCGGACATCCGCAAGGACGGCGGCGTGGCCCGTATGTCCGACCCGGACATGATCGAGGGCATCATCGGGGCCGTGTCCATTCCGGTCATGGCGAAGTCCCGCATCGGTCACTTCGTCGAGGCCCAGGTCCTGCAGTCCCTCGGCGTCGACTACATCGACGAGTCCGAGGTGCTGACCCCCGCCGACGAGGTCAACCACTCCGACAAGTGGGCCTTCACCACCCCGTTCGTCTGCGGTGCCACCAACCTCGGTGAGGCCCTGCGCCGTATCGCCGAGGGCGCCGCGATGATCCGCTCCAAGGGCGAGGCCGGCACCGGCAACGTCGTCGAGGCCGTCCGCCACCTGCGGCAGATCAAGAACGAGATCGCCCGCCTGCGCGGCTACGACAACAACGAGCTGTACGCCGCCGCCAAGGACCTGCGCGCCCCGTACGAGCTCGTCCAGGAGGTCGCCGAACTCGGCAAACTGCCTGTCGTGCTGTTCTCCGCGGGCGGTGTGGCGACCCCCGCCGACGCCGCGCTGATGCGTCAGCTGGGCGCCGAGGGCGTCTTCGTCGGCTCCGGCATCTTCAAGTCCGGCGACCCGGCCAAGCGCGCCGCCGCCATCGTCAAGGCGACCACCTTCTACGACGACCCGAAGATCATCGCGGACGCGTCCCGCAACCTCGGCGAGGCCATGGTCGGCATCAACTGCGACACCCTGCCCGAGGCCGAGCGCTACGCGAACCGGGGCTGGTAACACCCATGTACGACACCCCCGTCATCGGTGTCCTGGCCCTCCAGGGCGATGTACAGGAGCACCTCATCGCCCTGGCCGAGGCGGACGCCCTTGCCAGGCCGGTGCGCCGCCCCGAGGAACTCGCCGAGGTGGACGGTCTGATCATCCCCGGCGGAGAGTCCACCACCATCTCCAAACTGGCTGTCCTCTTCGGCGTGATGGAGCCCCTCCGCACGCGCGTGCGCGCCGGAATGCCCGTCTACGGCACCTGCGCCGGCATGATCATGCTCGCAGACAAGATCCTCGACCCGCGCTCGGGCCAGGAGACGGTCGGCGGCATCGACATGATCGTGCGCCGCAACGCCTTCGGGCGCCAGAACGAATCCTTCGAAGCGGCGGTCGACGTCAAGGGCGTGGAGGGCGATCCTGTGGAGGGCGTCTTCATCCGTGCCCCCTGGGTCGAGTCCGTGGGCGCCGGGGCCGAGGTGCTCGCCGAGCACGCCGGTCACATCGTCGCCGTACGCCAGGGCAACGCGCTCGCCACGTCGTTCCACCCGGAACTGACCGGCGACCACCGCGTGCACTCCCTGTTCGTCGACATCGTGCGGGCCGACATGGCACGCGCGATGGGCGCGGACCGTACAGCGGAGTCCTTGTAGGATCTCTGGGGTTCGTACAGAGATGGGTTACGCGAAGGAGACAGGCAGATGTCCGGCCACTCTAAATGGGCTACGACGAAGCACAAGAAGGCCGTGATCGACGCCAAGCGCGGCAAGCTCTTCGCGAAAATGATCAAGAACATCGAGGTCGCGGCGCGCACGGGCGGCGCCGACCCGTCCGGTAACCCGACGCTGTTCGACGCCATCCAGAAGGCCAAGAAGAGCTCGGTTCCGAACAAGAACATCGACTCCGCGGTCAAGCGCGGCGCCGGTCTCGAAGCCGGTGGCGCCGACTACGAGACGATCATGTACGAGGGTTACGGCCCCAACGGCGTCGCGGTGCTCATCGAGTGCCTCACCGACAACCGTAACCGCGCCGCCTCGGACGTCCGCGTCGCCATGACCCGCAACGGCGGCAACATGGCCGACCCCGGCTCCGTCTCGTACCTCTTCAACCGCAAGGGCGTCATCGTCGTCCCCAGGGGTGAGCTGACCGAGGACGACGTCCTGGGCGCCGTGCTCGACGCGGGCGCCGAGGAGGTCAACGACCTCGGTGAGTCCTTCGAGGTCATCTCCGAGGCCACCGACCTGGTCGCGGTGCGCACCGCGCTCCAGGAGGCCGGCATCGACTACGACTCCGCCGACGCCAACTTCGTCCCGACCATGCAGGTCGAGCTGGACGAGGAGGGCGCCAGGAAGATCTTCAAGCTGATGGACGCGCTGGAGGACAGCGACGACGTGCAGAACGTCTTCGCCAACTTCGACGTGAGCGACGAGGTCATGGAGAAGGTCGACGCGTAGCCCTGCCGTGAGGCGAGCGGTTCCGGCGGGCCGGTGGGACACGTCCTACCGGCCCGCCGCTGTTGTCAGTGCCAGCGGATAGCCTGGCGGCAGTCAAAGATCACCGTCGACGGACCGCGACCGGACAGAGGGGTGGGGCGGGTGCGCGTACTCGGAGTTGACCCGGGTCTGACCCGATGCGGGGTCGGTGTCGTCGAAGGCGTGCCCGGGCGTCCCTTGACGATGGTCGGCGTCGGCGTCGTCCGCACGCCCGCGGACGCCGAACTGAGCCTCCGGCTCGTCGCGATCGAGCAGGGCATCGAGCAGTGGCTGGATGAGCACCGGCCCGAATTCGTCGCCGTGGAGCGGGTGTTCAGCCAGCACAACGTCCGTACGGTGATGGGTACGGCCCAGGCCAGCGCCGTCGCGATGCTGTGTGCCGCCCGGCGCGGCATCCCCGTCGCCCTGCACACCCCCAGCGAGGTCAAGGCCGCCGTCACCGGCAGCGGACGAGCCGACAAGGCGCAGGTCGGTGCGATGGTGACCCGGCTGCTCCGGCTCGACGAGCCTCCGAAGCCGGCCGATGCCGCCGACGCCCTCGCGCTCGCCATCTGCCACATCTGGCGCGCACCCGCCCAGACGCGTCTGCAGCAGGCCGTCGCACAGAACCGCCTCCAGCAGGCCGTCGCCCTCCACAAGGCACGGGCCAAAGCACCTGCGCCGACCGCAGCATCCGTATCGACCACAGCACCCGCCCCGAAAGGCCGCCTCGCATGATCGCCTTCGTCAGCGGCCCGGTCGCCGCCCTCGCCCCCGACTCCGCGGTTGTCGAGGTGGGCGGCATCGGTATCGCCGTCCAGTGCGCGCCCAACACCTTGTCCGGGCTCCGGATGGGGCAGCAGGCCAGGCTGGCCACCTCCCTGGTCGTCCGCGAGGACTCCCTGACCCTGTACGGCTTCGTGGACGACGACGAACGGCAGACCTTCGAGCTGCTCCAGACCGCGAGCGGCGTCGGCCCCCGCCTCGCCCAGGCCATGCTGGCCGTCCACACGCCGGACGCCCTGCGCCGCGCGGTGTCCACGGCGGACGAGAAGGCGCTGATCGCCGTACCCGGCATCGGCAAGAGGGGTGCCCAGAAGCTGCTTCTGGAACTGAAGGACCGCCTCGGCGCCCCCCTCGGCACCGGCCCCGCCATCGGCTCCCCGGTCACCAGCGGCTGGCGCGACCAGCTGCACGCGGCCCTGATCGGCCTCGGGTACGCGACCCGTGAGGCCGACGAGGCGGTGGCCGCCGTAGCACCGCAGGCCGAGGCAGCCGAAAGCAAGCCTCAGGTGGGCCAGTTGCTGAAGGCGGCCCTGCAGACCCTCAACAGAGCCCGCTGACCGACAGGGCCCGCCGCGGCCTGCAGAAAGCCGCTGACCGCGGGCGCCCTCACCGCCGTTCGCTCCTCCGCACGAACCACCCGACCGACCGCGACCGCGAGGCACACGCATGAACTGGGACGACACGACCGACGAGACCACCGCCCCCGAGCGGCTCGTCGCTGCGTCCGCCGACGGTGAGGACCAGGCCGTCGAAGCCGCCCTGCGCCCCAAGGACCTGGACGAGTTCATCGGCCAGGAGAAGGTCCGGGAGCAGCTCGACCTCGTTCTGCGCGCCGCACGCGCGCGTGGTGCCACCGCCGACCACGTGCTGCTCTCCGGTGCCCCCGGCCTCGGCAAGACCACCCTCTCGATGATCATCGCGGCCGAGATGGGCGCCCCCATCCGCATCACCAGCGGCCCCGCCATCCAGCACGCCGGTGACCTCGCGGCGATCCTGTCCTCCCTCCAGGAGGGAGAGGTTTTCTTCCTCGACGAGATCCACCGCATGTCCCGGCCCGCCGAGGAGATGCTCTACATGGCGATGGAGGACTTCCGCGTCGACGTGATCGTCGGCAAGGGACCCGGCGCCACAGCCATCCCCCTCGAACTGCCCCCGTTCACACTGGTCGGCGCCACCACGCGCGCGGGACTGCTGCCGCCCCCGCTGCGCGACCGCTTCGGCTTCACCGCGCACATGGAGTTCTACGAACCGGCCGAGCTGGAACGCGTCATCCACCGCTCCGCGAACCTCCTCGACGTCGAGATCGATGCCGAGGGCGCCGCCGAGATCGCGGGGCGCTCGCGCGGCACTCCCCGTATCGCCAACCGCCTGCTGCGCCGCGTGAGGGACTACGCGCAGGTCAAGGCCGACGGAGTCATCACGCGCGACATCGCGGCGGCGGCCCTGAAGGTCTACGAGGTCGACGCCCGCGGACTCGATCGCCTCGACAGGGGCGTCCTCGAAGCGCTGCTGAAGCTGTTCGGCGGCGGCCCTGTCGGGCTCTCCACGCTGGCCGTCGCGGTGGGGGAGGAGCGGGAGACCGTCGAGGAGGTCGCCGAGCCCTTCCTCGTACGGGAGGGACTGCTGGCCCGAACTCCGCGCGGGCGGGTCGCGACGCCCGCGGCCTGGGCGCATCTCGGGCTCACACCACCCCGTTCCACACTGGGGGGAACCGGACAACAGGACCTGTTCGGGGCGTGAGGGCGCGGCTGCTCGCAGGCTCAGGAACCGTGGTGCGATGCTGAGCGTTGTTCCTGGAGTGCGGACTCGCTTAGACTCCGCCGATGCCGCCTTTCCAGCTTTCTGGGTGGCGCCGATCACACCCCCATCCAACAGGCCGCTCACCGACGCGGTAGTGCGAAGGAAATTCCGTCCCGTGAATATCGTGACCCTCCTCCCGTTCATCGTGCTCATCGGGGCCATGTTCCTGATGACCCGCTCGGCCAAGCGCAAGCAGCAGGCCGCCGCGCAGATGCGCAACGACATGCAGCCCGGTACCGGTGTCCGCACGATCGGGGGCATGTACGCGACGGTCAAGGAGGTCAACGAGGAGACGGTCCTCCTTGACGCGGGCCCGGGTGTGGAGCTTCTGTTCGCGAAGAACGCCATCGGCGCCGTCCTCGGCGACGACGAGTACAACCGCATCGTCCACGGCATCGAGCACGACCTGAAGAACGACGACGCCGTCGTCCCGGACGACGCCTCCTCCCTCACCGGGACCGACGAGCCCTCCGACGACGCTTCCGCCGCTTCCGACGACAAGCCCATCGACCTCGGCAAGAAGGACGCGGCCGACGAGCCGGCCGGCGAGACCGAGACCGAGGCCGCTGAGGTGAATGCGGAAGAGTCGAAGAAGACCGACGGCGAGTCCGGCGCGAAGTAGCCGCGTTCCGGGGGAGGAGCGCGGCGCGATCCGCTCGCGCCGCCTCGTGCACCCCGGCACGTGCCGTACTCGCACCGAGTCCCGACACCATGCATGGCCGCCGGCCGCGCTGACCCGGCGCGGGGTGGCCCGAGAGGGAGTACGAGAAGGTGGCAGCACCTAAGAAGGGCCGGAGCGCAAGCTCCCAGAGCAAGCCAGGACGCTCGCTGGCCTTCATTCTGATCGCCATCGTGGCGCTCACCGGAGGCATGTTCGCCTCGGGGCACACGACTCCGCGTCTCGGCATCGACCTGGCCGGCGGTACGAGCATCACGCTCACGGCGAAGAACGAGCCGGGCCAGCCGAACGCGATCAACAAGACCAACATGGACACCGCGGTCGAAATCATGCACCGCCGTGTCAACGGTCTTGGCGTCTCCGAGGCCGAGGTGCAGACCCAGGGACGCGACAACATCATTGTCAACATCCCCAAGGGCACGAACTCCGAGCAGGCCCGGGAGCAGGTCGGTACCACCGCCAAGCTCTACTTCCGTCCGGTTCTGGCCCTGGAGGTCCAGGGCACGGCCGCGACGGCCAGCCCCACGCCGAGCGCGAGCACGTCCGGCAGCCCGTCGCCGTCGGTCTCGGAGACAGGGGACAAGGCGACCTCGACGTCGTCCGCCTCGCCCAGCCCGTCGGCCAGCGCCACCTCGCAGGGCCGCCCCGTCACGGACGCCCTGAAGGCCGACGCTTCCCCGACGCCGAGCACCACACCGTCCGCGACCGGCAGCGCGTCGCCCCCGGCGAGCGCCGCCCCCGACGCGGCGACCGCGGAACTTGAGGCGAAGTACACGGCGCTCGACTGCACCAAGAAGGCGGTCCGCGCCGTCACCGGTGACGGCGTCAAGCCCACCGAGCCCACGGTGGCCTGCGGCCAGGACTCGCAGGGCCAGTGGCAGAAGTTCATCCTCGGCCCGGCCGAGGTGGACGGCACCGAGGTCAAGAAGGCCCAGGCCGTCTTCGACACGCAGGGTGCCGCGGGCTGGCAGGTCACCATGGACTTCACGTCCAAGGGGAGCAAGCAGTTCGCCGAGGTCACCGGCCGTCTCTCCCAGAACCAGGCTCCGCAGAACGAGTTCGGTATCGTCCTCGACGGTGAGGTCGTCTCCAACCCGTACGTGAGCACGTCGATCACGGGTGGCTCCGCGCAGATCTCCGGAAGCTTCGACCAGACCTCGGCCCAGGACCTGGCCAACATGCTGTCCTACGGCGCGCTCCCGCTCACGTTCCAGGAGTCGAGCGTCACCACGGTGACCGCCGCGCTCGGTGGCGAGCAGTTGGAGGCCGGCCTGATCGCGGGTGCGATCGGCCTGGCCCTGGTCGTCATCTACATGGTGGTCTACTACCGAGGTCTGTCGTCCATCGCCATCGCCTCCCTCCTGGTCTCCGCCGTCCTCACGTACGTGATCATGTCGCTGCTCGGTCCGGCCATCGGCTTCGCGCTGAACCTGCCGGCCGTCTGCGGTGCGATCGTCGCGATCGGTATCACCGCCGACTCGTTCATCGTGTTCTTCGAACGCATCCGGGACGAGATCCGGGAGGGCCGTTCGCTGCGGCCCGCCGTCGAGCGGGCCTGGCCGCGCGCGCGGCGCACGATCATGGTCTCCGACTTCGTGTCCTTCCTCGCCGCCGCGGTGCTCTTCGTCGTCACCGTCGGCAAGGTGCAGGGCTTCGCGTTCACGCTCGGTCTGACCACCGTGCTCGATGTGGTCGTCGTCTTCTTCTTCACCAAGCCGCTGATGACGATCCTCGCGCGCAAGAAGTTCTTCGTGGAGGGCCACAGCTGGTCCGGCCTCGACCCGAAGCGCCTGGGCGCGAAACCGCCGCTCCGTCGCACCCGTCGCGCGTCCGCGCCCGTCGACATGAAGGAGGCGTGAGATGTCGAAACTCGGCACCCTCGGCGCCCGGCTCCACCGCGGCGAGATCGGCTACGACTTCGTCGGCAAGCGTTTCATCTGGTACGGCGTCTCGATCCTGATCACCATCACGGCCATTCTCGGCCTGTCGGTGCGCGGCCTGAACATGGGCATCGAGTTCCAGGGCGGCGCCGTCTTCACGACCGAGAAGACCAGCATTTCGGTGAGCCAGGCAGAGACGTTCGCGGAAGAGGCCTCCGGCCATGACGCGATCGTCCAGAAGCTCGGCAACGGCGGCCTGCGCATCCAGATCTCCGGCATCGACACCGCCAAGTCCGGCGAGATCAAGGAAGTGCTCGCCGAGGACCTACAGGTCGACCCGGAGAAGATCAACGCCGATCTGGTCGGCCCCAGCTGGGGTGAGCAGATCGCGAACAAGGCATGGCAGGGCCTGGCGATCTTCATGGTCCTCGTCGTGATCTATCTGGCGATCGCCTTCGAGTTGCGCATGGCGGTGGCCGCCCTCGTCGCGCTGATCCACGACATCACCATCACGGTCGGCATCTACGCCCTCGTCGGCTTCGAAGTGACGCCCGGCACGGTGATCGGTCTGCTCACGATTCTCGGTTACTCGCTCTACGACACGGTCGTCGTCTTCGACAGTCTCAAGGAGCAGACGAAGGACATCACCAAGCAGACCCGCTGGACCTACAGCGAGATCGCCGACCGGTCGATCAACGGCACCCTGGTGCGCTCCATCAACACCACGGTGGTCGCGCTTCTCCCGGTCGCCGGTCTGCTGTTCATCGGTGGCGGTGTGCTCGGCGCGGGCATGCTCAACGACATCTCGCTGTCGCTGTTCGTCGGCCTCGCGGCCGGTGCGTACTCCTCGATCTTCATCGCCACGCCGCTCGTCGCCGACCTCAAGGAACGCGAGCCGCAGATGAAGGCCCTCAGGAAGCGCGTCCTGGCCAAGCGGGCGCAGGCCACGGCACCGGGCGACGACCCCGCGGCCCAGGTCAGCGACGAGCAGCCGTACGACGACGAGGACGACGAGGCCGCTCCGGCGGTCGTCGGCCCGCGCAACCAGCCCGCCGCCCGCAACCGCGGTCGCGGGCGGCCCTCGGGCAAGCGCCGATGACCGCCGTCAGGGATCTGCTGCTCAGCCGTATCCGCGACGTGGCGGACTACCCGGAGCCGGGTGTGATGTTCAAGGACATCACCCCGCTCCTGGCGGACCCCGCGGCGTTCGCCGCGCTCACCGACGCCCTGGCGGACATCGCCGTCCGCAGCGGTGCCACGAAGATCGTCGGCCTGGAGGCCCGCGGCTTCATCCTGGGCGCCCCGGTCGCGGTCCGGGCCGGCCTGGGCTTCATCCCCGTACGCAAGGCGGGCAAGCTCCCCGGAGCCACGCTCAGCCAGGCGTACGACCTGGAGTACGGCTCCGCGGAGATCGAGGTGCACGCCGAGGACCTGAGCGCGGGGGACCGCGTCCTGGTGATCGACGACGTACTGGCCACGGGCGGCACCGCCGAAGCCTCGGTCCAGCTGATCCGGCGGGCCGGCGCGGAGGTCGCAGGTCTGGCGATCCTCATGGAGCTCGGGTTCCTCGGCGGACGGCAGCGGCTCGAACCCGCTCTGTCGGGAGCGGTGCTGGAGGCGCTGATCACCGTCTGAGGCCCCCACACAGGGTTGCCTGCGGGTAAGTGGAGCGGCGGAGGCGGGCACCGGAGGAATCCGGTGCCCGCCTCTCGCGTTTCTCCTGTAGAAGGCCGTCTCAGCGGCCTGGAGGCGATGCCGGAGCCCGGGATCGCTACCATGGGGTCTCCGGAGCCTGACCGGGGGACCCGGATCGTGCACGAGGAGTCCTCTTGGCAGACGAGGCCCAGCCCCTGACCGCCGCCAAGCCCGAGCCAGCCTCGGAGCCCGCGGCCACGCCCGCGCGGACCGAGAAGAACGACGCGCGCGGGCCGGTCGAGCACGCCCAGTCCGCACCCGTCGACCGTGCGGCCGAGCCCTCGCGCCCCAAGCCGGCCACGTCCGAGCCAGCCCCCGCCCCGCCCCCCGCGCCCGCCGTCCGCCCGGCCTCCGGCCAGCCCGCCCGCTCCGCCTCCCCCAACCGCGTACGCGCCCGGCTGGCCCGGCTCGGGGTGCAGCGCTCCAACCCGTACAACCCGGTCCTGGAACCGCTCCTGCGGATCGTGCGCAGCAACGACCCGAAGATCGAGACGGCGACGCTGCGCCAGGTCGAGAAGGCCTACCAGGTCGCCGAGCGCTGGCACCGCGGACAGAAGCGCAAGAGCGGCGACCCGTACATCACCCACCCGCTGGCCGTCACCACGATCCTCGCCGAGCTGGGCATGGACCCGGCGACGCTGATGGCGGGCCTCCTGCACGACACGGTCGAGGACACCGAGTACGGCCTCGACCAGCTCCGCCGCGACTTCGGCGACTCCGTCGCGCTCCTCGTGGACGGCGTCACCAAGCTGGACAAGGTCAAGTTCGGCGAGGCCGCGCAGGCCGAGACCGTGCGCAAGATGGTCGTCGCCATGGCCAAGGACCCCCGTGTCCTGGTCATCAAGCTCGCCGACCGCCTGCACAACATGCGCACCATGCGCTACCTCAAGCGCGAGAAGCAGGAGAAGAAGGCGCGCGAGACGCTGGAGATCTACGCGCCGCTCGCCCATCGCCTGGGCATGAACACCATCAAGTGGGAACTGGAGGATCTCGCCTTCGCGATCCTCTACCCCAAGATGTACGACGAGATCGTCCGGCTGGTGGCCGAGCGGGCACCGAAGCGTGACGAGTACCTGGCCATAGTGACCGACGAGGTCCAGTCCGACCTGCGCGCGGCCCGCATCAAGGCCACGGTCACCGGCCGCCCGAAGCACTACTACAGCGTCTACCAGAAGATGATCGTACGAGGCCGTGACTTCGCGGAGATCTACGACCTGGTGGGCATCCGCGTCCTTGTCGACACCGTCCGGGACTGCTATGCGGCCCTCGGCACCGTGCACGCGCGCTGGAACCCGGTCCCCGGCCGGTTCAAGGACTACATCGCGATGCCCAAGTTCAACATGTACCAGTCGCTGCACACGACGGTCATCGGGCCCAACGGCAAGCCCGTCGAACTCCAGATCCGTACGTTCGACATGCACCGCCGTGCCGAGTACGGCATCGCCGCGCACTGGAAGTACAAGCAGGAGGCCGTCGCCGGCGCCTCCAAGGTGCGCTCGGACCAGCCGAGGACCACCGGCAAGGACGACCACCTCAACGACATGGCCTGGCTGCGCCAGCTCCTCGACTGGCAGAAGGAGACCGAGGACCCCAGCGAGTTCCTGGAGTCCCTGCGCTTCGACCTGTCCCGCAACGAGGTCTTCGTGTTCACGCCCAAGGGCGACGTGATAGCGCTTCCGGCGGGAGCGACCCCGGTCGACTTCTCGTACGCCGTGCACACCGAGGTAGGCCACCGGACCATAGGGGCACGGGTCAACGGCCGTCTCGTACCACTCGAATCCACCCTGGACAACGGCGACCTGGTGGAGGTCTTCACCTCCAAGGCGGCTGGCGCCGGGCCCTCCCGTGACTGGCTCGGCTTCGTCAAGTCGCCGCGCGCCCGCAACAAGATCCGCGCCTGGTTCTCCAAGGAGCGGCGCGACGAGGCGATCGAACAGGGCAAGGACGCCATCGCGCGCGCGATGCGCAAGCAGAACCTGCCGATCCAGCGCATCCTCACCGGCGACTCCCTCGTCACCCTCGCGCACGAGATGCGCTACCCGGACATCTCGTCGCTCTACGCGGCGATCGGCGAAGGCCATGTGGCCGCGCAGAACGTCGTACAGAAGCTCGTGCAGGCGCTCGGCGGCGAGGAGGCGGCCACCGAGGAGATGGACGAGGCCGTTCCGTCCCCACGCGGCCGGGGCCGCAAGCGGCGCAGCAACAACGACCCGGGTGTGGTGGTCAAGGGCGTCGACGACGTCTGGGTGAAGCTCGCCCGCTGCTGTACGCCTGTACCCGGCGACCCCATCATCGGTTTCGTCACGCGCGGAAGCGGCGTATCGGTTCACCGCAGCGACTGCGTGAACATCGAGTCACTGTCCCGCGAGCCCGAGCGAATCCTCGACGTCGAGTGGGCGCCCACCCAGTCCTCGGTCTTCCTGGTCGCCATCCAGGTCGAGGCCCTGGACCGCTCCCGCCTCCTGTCGGACGTCACTCGCGTCCTGTCCGACCAGCACGTCAACATCCTGTCGGCGGCCGTCCAGACGTCGAGGGACCGGGTGGCGACCTCCCGCTTCACCTTCGAGATGGGCGACCCCAAGCACCTGGGACACGTCCTGAAGGCGGTCAGGGGCGTCGAGGGCGTGTACGACGTGTACCGGGTGACCTCGGCCCGCAGACCGTAACCACGAGAGGTACGCAGAGGGGCTCCCGTACGAGATGTACGGGAGCCCCTCTGCGCCGGCGGCGTTAAATCTCTCAGCCGCCGAACTCCTGCAGGCCCTTGAGTGCCTGCTCCAGCAGCGCCTGACGGCCTTCCAGCTCCTTCTGGAGCTTGTCGGCCCTGGCGTTGTTGCCCTGCGCCCGAGCCGTCTCGATCTGGCCGGTGAGCTTGTCCACGGCCGCCTGGAGCTGACCTGTCAGACCCTCGGCACGCGCGCGTGCCTCCGGGTTCGTCCGGCGCCACTCGGTTTCCTCGGACTCCTGGAGAGCTCGCTCGACCGTGTGCATCCGGCCCTCGACCTTCGGGCGCGCGTCGCGCGGAACGTGGCCGATGGCCTCCCAGCGCTCGTTGATCGAACGGAACGCGGCCCGCGCCGCCTTCAGATCCGTGATCGGCAGGAGCTTCTCGGCCTCCTCGGCCAGCTCCTCCTTGAGCTTGAGGTTCTCGGTCTGCTCCGCGTCCCGCTCCGCGAAGACCGAGCCGCGCGCCGCGAAGAACACGTCCTGGGCACCGCGGAAGCGGTTCCACAGGTCGTCCTCGTGCTCGCGCTGGGCACGGCCCGCGGCCTTCCAGTCCGTCATCAGCTCGCGGTAGCGCGCCGCCGTCGGACCCCAGTCGGTCGACGCGGACAGTGCCTCGGCCTCTGCGACCAGCTTCTCCTTGGCCCTGCGGGCGTCCTCGCGCTGCGCGTCCAGGGACGCGAAGTGCGCCTTGCGGCGCTTGGAGAAGGCCGAACGGGCGTGCGAGAAGCGGTGCCACAGCTCGTCGTCCGACTTCCGGTCGAGCCGCGGCAGCCCCTTCCAGGTGTCGACCAGCGCGCGCAGCCGCTCACCGGCCGACCTCCACTGGTCGGACTGCGCCAGCTCCTCCGCCTCGATGACCAGCGCCTCCTTGGCGTGCCGCGCCTCGTCGGACTGCTTGGCCCGCTGCTGCTTGCGCTCCTCGCGCCGGGCTTCGACGGTCTCGACCAGCTTGTCCAGGCGGACCTTCAGTGCCGCCAGATCGCCGACCGCGTGGTGGGCGTCCACCTGCTCGCGGATGTGGTCGATCGCCGCCTGGGCGTCCTTCGCGGACAGATCGGTGGTCTTGACTCGCTTTTCGAGGAGGCCGATCTCGACGACCAGGCCCTCGTACTTGCGCTCGAAGTAGGCCAACGCCTCCTCAGGGGAGCCGGCCTGCCAGGAACCGACGACCTGCTCGCCGTCGGCCGTACGCACGTACACGGTCCCCGTCTCGTCGACGCGGCCCCACGGGTCGCTGCTCACAGCGCCTCCTCCACATGATGCCTGCGGAGTGCTGTGCACCCCCGGGCATCGTCCACAGTTTCGTCACGGCCAACATAGGCGACCGGCAGGGATGCTGTCCGCATCCCGCGCGACCGAAGTTTCGCAGTTGGCGGTCAGGATTTCGTTACGGTCGCCTTGTTGATCACAACGGTCGCATTCGGTGTTCCGTCGCCCTGTCCCGTGGCCTCACCGGCCGCGGCGATCTTCTTCAGGACCTTCATGCCCGACTCGGAAACCGTTCCGAACGGTGTGTAGCTGGGCGGGAGCTGACTGTCCTGGTAGACCAGGAAGAACTGGCTGCCGCCGGTGTGCGCCTGGCCCGTGTTGGCCATGGCGATCGTGCCCGCCGGGTAGATGTTGTTCTTGAGGGTTTTGTCCTTCAGGTTCTCGTCCGGAATGGTGTAGCCGGGGCCGCCCATACCGGTGCCCTTCGGGTCACCGCACTGCAGCACGTAGATGCCGTTCGTGGTGAGCCGGTGGCACTTGGTGTGGTCGAGATAGCCCTCGCTCGCCAGGAAGTTGAACGAGTTGACCGTGTGCGGGGCCGCGGACGTCTTCAGTGCGATGTCGATGTCGCCGCACGTCGTCGCGAGCTTCATGTCGTACTTCGCCGACTTGTCGATGGTCATCGCCGGCTCCTTCTTCCAGCTCAGCGACTTCACCGCCCCCTCGGCCGCCTTCTCACAGGGGTCCGCGGCCTTGCTGGGCGTGGCGCTCGGGGTGACCTCCGCGCTCGCGTTCGACTTGTCGTCGTCGTTCTTGAAGACCCCGGTCGCGTACGACAGCACGCTGCCCACGACGATCACGCCGAGGACCGACGCGATCACCGAGTTGCGCACGTTCGCCTTGCGTCGCGCGGCCGTACGCCGCTGCTGCTGCCGCAAGAACTTCTCCCGGGCGAGCTGACGCCGCCGCTGTTCCTGGGTGACCACCGGGTTCTCTCCTCATGCGTCTCGTACGTCAACTGGGACGCGTGCGTCTGTGTGCCGATCGCCTGCGTGTGCCCCGTACCGTATATGGGTTCGCTGAGGAAACGGCAGCGCCGGTAGGCTCTGAGGCGCTGCCACCCACCCCGTACGACCACGTACGCCACAAATCGAAGGACGATCGTGCTCATTGCCGGGTTCCCGGCCGGCGCCTGGGGGACGAACTGTTATCTCGTCGCTCCCGCCGCCGGTGAGGAGTGCGTGATCATCGACCCGGGCCATCAGGCCGCCCAGGGAGTCGAGGAGACGCTGAAGAAGCATCGGCTCAAGCCCGTCGCCGTCGTCCTCACCCACGGCCACCTCGACCATGTGGCGTCGGTCGTCCCGGTGTGCGGCGCGCACGGTGTCCCGGCGTGGATCCACCCCGACGACCGCTACATGATGAGCGACCCGGAGAAGGCCCTCGGCCGGTCCGTCGGGATGCCGCTGCTGGGCGAGCTGACCATCGGGGAACCGGACGACGTCAGGGAGCTGGCGGACGGCGCACGGCTGGAGCTGGCGGGCCTGGAGCTGGGCGTGGCGCACGCGCCGGGCCATACGAAGGGGTCGGTGACGTTCAGGATGCCGGAGACCACGGACATCCCGTCCGTGTTCTTCTCGGGCGACCTGCTCTTCGCCGGCTCCATCGGACGCACCGACCTGCCCGGCGGTGACATGGCCGAGATGCTCGACTCGCTGTCTCGCGTGTGCCTGCCGCTCGACGACTCGACCGTGGTGCTGTCCGGCCACGGCGCCCAGACGACCATCGGCCAGGAGCGCGCCACCAACCCGTATCTGCGGCAGGTGGCGGCCGGCCTTCAAGATCGCGGCGAGGGATCGAACCCCCCTCACCGACGAGGAATGTGACGAGAGACCTCCCGTGAGCACCTTCAAGGCCCCCAAGGGCACGTACGACCTGATCCCGCCGGAGAGCGCGAAGTACCTGGCGGTGCGGGAAGCCATCGCCGCCCCGCTGCGCAACTCCGGCTACGGCTACATCGAGACGCCGGGCTTCGAGAATGTCGAACTCTTCGCGCGCGGCGTCGGTGAGTCGACGGACATCGTGACCAAGGAGATGTACACGCTGCAGACCAAGGGCGGCGACCAGCTCGCCCTGCGTCCCGAAGGCACCGCCTCCGTGCTGCGCGCGGCCCTGGAAGCCAACCTCCACAAGCTGGGCAACCTTCCGGTGAAGCTCTGGTACTCGGGCTCGTACTACCGCTACGAGCGCCCCCAGAAGGGCCGCTACCGCCACTTCTCGCAGGTGGGAGCGGAGGCCATCGGCGCGGAAGACCCGGCGCTGGACGCCGAGCTGATCATCCTGGCCGACCAGGCGTACCGGTCGCTGGGCCTGCGGAACTTCCGCATCCTGCTGAACTCGCTGGGTGACAAGGAGTGCCGTCCGGTCTACCGGACCGCACTGCAGGACTTCCTCCGGGGCCTCGACCTGGACGAGGAGACGCTGCGCCGGGCCGACATCAACCCGCTGCGGGTGCTGGACGACAAGCGGGACGACGTCCAGAAGCAGCTGGTGGGGGCGCCTCTTCTGCGTGACTATCTCTGCGACGCGTGCAGGGCCTACCACGAGGAGGTCCGCGAGCTGATCACCGCGGCGGGCGTCGCCTTCGATGACGACCCGAAGCTGGTCCGCGGCCTTGACTACTACACCCGTACGACCTTCGAGTTCGTCCACGACGGTCTGGGTTCCCAGTCCGCTGTGGGCGGCGGTGGGCGTTACGACGGCTTGTCCGAGATGCTCGGCGGCCCGGCGCTGCCGTCGGTGGGCTGGGCGCTGGGCGTCGACCGTACGGTGCTGGCGCTTGAGGCGGAGGGCGTCGAGCTCGAACTCCCGTCCGCGACAAGCGTGTTCGCGGTGCCGCTGGGAGAGGAAGCCCGCCGGGTGCTGTTCGCGAAGGTCACGGAACTGCGCAAGGTGGGCGTCGCGGCCGACTTCTCGTACGGGGCGAAGGGGTTGAAGGGCGCGATGAAGAACGCGAACCGGAGTGGGGCGCGTTACACGATTGTCGCCGGTGAGCGGGACCTTGCGGAGGGCGTGGTCCAGCTGAAGGACATGGAGTCCGGCGAGCAGGCGGCGATCGGCGTGAACGAGATCGTGGCGGAGCTGGAATCGCGGCTCGGCTGATGAGCAGGGCCGGGCGGTTGAAGCCGCCCGGCCCGGGGCCCCGCGTGGGCGGGGAGCAGTCGCCGCCGTTGGTCGCGAACGCGTAAATCTCCGGAGCACCCCCGCTGCGGCGGGGAAGGGACGGCAGTCACGCCGTCCAACGAGCGCGCCGCCCGTACGTCACAGCAAGCCGTACCGCACCACGCTCGTGGCTTCGCGCACCGTCAACCCGGTGGGCGTCGATTCGTCCTATCGGACGGTTCCGGCACGTGAGCGCTGCACGCGCGTGCCTCCTTATGTCCACTGAACGGTGGGCACGCGCCCGCGTGCGGCACAATGACCGTGCCCGCCAACCCCCTCTCGAAGTAACGGAACGGCGTGATGACCAAGACGACAGTGATGAAGGACGGCGTCTCCACCGACCAGCCCGAGCCCCCTGCCGAGGCCTCGCGCGCCGTGGGCGGCAGTCGTGCGTTCGCCGTGATGCTGTTGCTCACCGGCGCGGCCGGACTGCTGGCGGCGTGGGTCATCACGATCGACAAGTTCAAGCTGCTGGAAGCCAAGGTCGAGGGCAAGACGTTCACGCCCGGCTGCAGCCTCAACCCCGTGGTGTCCTGCGGCAGCGTGATGGAGAGCAAGCAGGCCGCCGCCTTCGGGTTCCCGAACCCGATGCTCGGCCTTGTCGCCTACGGCATCGTCATCTGCGTCGGCATGAGCCTGCTCGGCCGGGCCCGCTTCCCACGCTGGTACTGGCTCACCCTCAACGCGGGCACCCTCTTCGGTGTCGGATTCTGCACCTGGCTGCAGTTCCAGTCCCTGTACCGGATCAACGCGCTGTGCCTGTGGTGCTCCCTGGCCTGGGTCGCGACGATCATCATGTTCTGGTACGTGACCTCGTTCAACGTGAGGAACGGCTTCATCCCGGCGCCGAACTGGCTGAAGAGCTTCTTCGGCGAGTTCACCTGGGTCGTGCCCGTCCTGCACATCGGCATCATCGGGATGCTGATCCTGACGCGCTGGTGGGACTTCTGGACCAGCTGACAGCGCCCGCAGGCATTGTCAGTGGTGTGACATAGGGTTTCGGACGTGGAGCCCGACCTGTTCACCGCCGCAGCAGAAGCACGCCAGGAGAAGGACCCGTCCAGCAGCCCCCTGGCCGTGCGGATGCGCCCTCGCGTCCTCGACGAGGTCGTGGGCCAGCAGCATCTGCTGAAGCCGGGCTCACCGTTGCGCAGACTCGTCGGCGAGAGCGCGGGCGGACCGGCGGGACCGTCGTCCGTGATCCTCTGGGGCCCGCCCGGCACCGGAAAGACCACGCTTGCGTATGTCGTCTCCAAGGCCACCGACAAGCGCTTCGTCGAGCTGTCGGCGATCACCGCGGGTGTCAAGGAGGTCCGCGCGGTCATCGACGGGGCCCGCCGTGCCACCGGCGGCTTCGGCAAGGAGACCGTCCTCTTCCTCGACGAGATCCACCGCTTCAGCAAGGCCCAGCAGGACTCCCTGCTCCCAGCCGTCGAGAACCGCTGGGTGACCCTGATCGCGGCGACCACGGAGAACCCGTACTTCTCGGTGATCTCGCCCCTCCTCTCCCGCTCCCTCCTCCTCACTCTCGAACCCCTCACCGACGACGACCTGCGTGGCCTCCTGCGCCGCGCGCTCACCGACGAGCGCGGCCTCAAGAGCGCCGTCACCCTCCCCGAGGACACCGAGGGACACCTGCTGCGGATCGCCGGCGGAGACGCCCGCCGGGCCCTGACCGCCCTGGAGGCCGCCGCCGGAGCCGCGCTCGACAAGGGCGACGCGGAGATCACCCTCCAGACCCTGGAGGAGACCGTCGACCGGGCGGCCGTGAAGTACGACCGTGACGGCGACCAGCACTACGACGTGGCCAGCGCGCTCATCAAGTCCATCCGGGGCTCCGACGTCGACGCGGCCCTGCACTACCTCGCCCGCATGATCGAGGCCGGCGAGGACCCCCGCTTCATCGCCCGCCGTCTGATGATCTCCGCCAGCGAGGACATCGGCCTCGCCGACCCGAACGCCCTGCCGACAGCCGTCGCCGCCGCGCAGGCCGTCGCCATGATCGGCTTTCCGGAGGCCGCCCTCACCCTCAGCCACGCCACCATCGCCCTCGCCCTGGCACCCAAGTCCAACGCCGCGACCATGGCGATCGGCGCCGCCATGGAGGACGTACGCAAAGGCCATGCGGGACCCGTGCCGATGCACCTGCGCGACGGGCACTACAAGGGCGCCGCCAAGCTCGGCCACGCGCAGGGGTACGTGTACCCGCACGACCTGTCCGAGGGAATCGCCGAGCAGCAGTACGCCCCGGAGGAGCTCAAGGACCGTACGTACTACGAACCGACCCGGCACGGAGCCGAGGCCCGGTACGCGGACGCGGTCGAGTGGACCAGGAAACACCTCGGTCGCAAGCGGTCCTGAGCACGCTGTAGAATCCTGCGCAGTGCTGCGTCCCGTGTCCGGCTTCGGTCGGCGCCTCAGGCGGGACAATCAGCCGGATCTTTTGATCCAGGAGCGTCGCGCACCTTCGTAGGTGTCGCGGGCAGCCCACCACCACCCGGGTTCCGGGAACGGTCGGTGGGCCGTTCGTGTGCTGCACGTATGTGCCCAGCACAGGGGAACGGCTGCCTGGCAAGTCCCTCGTGGACCTGTCGGGAATCCCCGGCTGCGGATGCGACCTCCCGTAACCCTGAGGCAGCCGAAGAAGAAAAGGAAAAGAAGTGGCTAACCAGCCCCGCCCCAAGGTCAAGAAGTCGCGTGCCCTCGGCATCGCGCTGACCCCGAAGGCCGTCAAGTACTTCGAGGCCCGTCCCTACCCGCCCGGTGAGCACGGTCGTGGCCGCAAGCAGAACTCGGACTACAAGGTCCGTCTGCTGGAGAAGCAGCGTCTGCGCGCGCAGTACGACGTGTCCGAGCGCCAGCTCGTCCGCGCCTACGAGCGTGCCGCCAAGACGCAGGGCAAGACCGGTGAGGCCCTGGTCATCGAGCTGGAGCGTCGTCTCGACGCCCTGGTTCTGCGTTCGGGCATCGCCCGTACGATCTACCAGGCCCGCCAGATGGTCGTCCACGGCCACATCGAGGTCAACGGCCAGAAGGTCGACAAGCCGTCGTTCCGTGTCCGTCCCGACGACGTCGTGATGGTCCGCGAGCGCAGCCGCAGCAAGACGCTGTTCGAGGTCTCCCGCGCCGGTGGCTTCGCCCCCGACGGCGAGACCCCGCGCTACCTCCAGGTGAACCTCGGCGCCCTGGCATTCCGCCTGGACCGCGAGCCGAACCGCAAGGAGATCCCGGTGATCTGCGACGAGCAGCTCGTCGTCGAGTACTACGCCCGCTGATCCAGCGGTCGCAGCACCAGGCATCACCGGCTTCGCGCCTCGGCCCGTCGTTTCCCCGCCCTCACCGGCGGGGGAGCGGCGGGCTTTCGCGTACGACCTCGGTCGCCTGCAACCGCCGTCCCGGCAAGCCCCGTCCGGTGCGGAGAGCCACCTCCGGCGCGATAGGGTCGGGGGCGGCTTTCGAAGTATCCAGAACCAAGTGAAGTACCCCCAGAACTCAGTTGATCTACGAGCGCAGAGAGCGGTGCGGTGTGACCGGTGGAGAGGTTGCCGGGATCCTGGTGGCCGTCTTCTGGGCGATCCTGGTCTCCTTCCTCGCCGTGGCGCTGGTGAGGCTGGCCCAGACGCTCAGGGCGACCACCAAGCTGGTCGCGGAGGTGACGGAGCAGGCCGTGCCGCTGCTGGCCGACGCCTCCCAGGCCGTGCGCTCCGCGCAGACGCAGATCGACCGGGTGGACGCCATCGCCACCGACGTCCAGGAGGTCACCTCCAACGCGTCGGCGCTGTCCACGACCGTCGCCTCGACCTTCGGCGGCCCGCTCGTCAAGGTCGCCGCGTTCGGATACGGCGTACGCCGGGCGATGAGCCGCACCAGGACCGACGAGGCGCCAGAGCCCCGGCGGGCCCGGCGCACGGTCATCGTCGGCCGCACCGTACCGGGCCCGAAGGGCCAAAAGCGCCGCAGGCAGAAGGGCTGAACCCCGCGATGTTCCGCCGTACGTTCTGGTTCACCACGGGTGCCGCGGCCGGTGTGTGGGCCACCACCAAGGTCAACCGCAAGCTCCGGCAGCTGACCCCCGAGCACCTTGCCGCACAGGCCGCCAACAAGGCGATCGAGGCCGGCCACCGGGTCAGGGACTTCGCACTGGACGTGCGGGCCGGGATGGTCCAGCGCGAGGCCGAACTGGGAGAGGCCCTCGGGATCGCCGAATCCCCGGGCCGCGGCCTGCCCCCGCGACGGCGGCTCGCCGCCCTCGACCGCGGGGCGGAAAACCAGAAGCACGATGAGAAGCACTACGGGATGCTGGACAACACGCACCCGTACAACCGGAATGAGGACCACTGATGGAGTCGGCTGAAATTCGTCGCCGCTGGCTGAGCTTCTTCGAGGAGCGCGGTCACACCGTCGTCCCTTCGGCGTCGCTCATCGCGGACGACCCGACTCTCCTCCTGGTCAACGCCGGCATGGTCCCGTTCAAGCCGTACTTCCTCGGTGAGACGAAGCCGCCCGCCCCGCGCGCCACCAGCGTGCAGAAGTGCGTGCGTACGCCCGACATCGAAGAGGTCGGCAAGACCACCCGGCACGGCACGTTCTTCCAGATGTGCGGCAACTTCTCCTTCGGGGACTACTTCAAGGAAGGAGCCATCAAGTACGCCTGGGACCTGCTCACCAACTCCGTCGCGGACGGTGGCTACGGCCTTGAGCCCGAGAAGCTCTGGATCACCGTCTACCTCGACGACGACGAGGCCGAGCAGATCTGGCGCGAGCGGATCGGCGTCCCGGCCGAGCGCATCCAGCGCCTGGGCAAGAAGGACAACTTCTGGTCCATGGGCGTCCCCGGCCCGTGCGGACCCTGCTCCGAGATCAACTACGACCGCGGCCCCGAGTTCGGCGTCGAGGGCGGCCCGGCCGTCAACGACGAGCGGTACGTGGAGATCTGGAACCTGGTCTTCATGCAGTACGAGCGCGGGGCCGGCGACGGCAAGGAGGACTTCCCGATCCTCGGCGACCTGCCGTCGCAGAACATCGACACCGGTCTCGGCCTCGAACGGCTCGCCATGATCCTGCAGGGCGTACAGAACATGTACGAGACCGACACCCTGCGCGTCGTCATGGACAAGGCCACCGAGCTGACCGGCGTGCGCTACGGCGAGAAGCACGACTCCGACGTCTCCATGCGCGTGGTCGCCGACCACATCCGTACGTCCGTCATGCTCATCGGTGACGGCGTCACGCCCGGCAACGAAGGGCGCGGTTACGTGCTGCGCCGCATCATGCGGCGCGCCATCCGTAACATGCGTCTGATGGGTGCCTCCGGACCGGTCGTCGCCGATCTCGTCGACGTCGTCATCAAGACGATGGGCCAGCAGTACCCGGAGCTCATCACCGACCGCAGGCGCATCGAGACCGTGGCCCTCGCCGAGGAGGCCGCCTTCCTCAAGGCTCTCAAGGGCGGCACCAACATCCTCGACACCGCCGTCACGGAGACCAAGGCCGCCGGCGGCGGGATCCTGTCCGGCGACAAGGCCTTCCTGCTCCATGACACCTGGGGCTTCCCGATCGACCTCACCCTCGAAATGGCCGCCGAACAGGGCCTTTCCGTGGACGAGGACGGCTTCCGGCGCCTGATGAAGGAGCAGCGGGAGCGCGCCAAGGCCGACGCCAAGGCCAAGAAGACCGGCCACGCCGACCTGGGTGCCTACCGTGAGATCGCCGACGCCGCCGGCGAGACCGAGTTCGTCGGATACGACCGCACCGAGGGCGAGTCGACGGTCGTCGGCATCCTCGTCGACGGTGTCGCCTCCCCGGCCGCCACCGAGGGCGACGAGGTCGAGATCGTCCTCGACCGCACCCCGTTCTACGCCGAGGGCGGCGGCCAGATCGGCGACACCGGCCGTATCAGGATCGACACCGGTGCCGTCATCGAGATCCGCGACTGCCAGAAGCCGGTGCCCGGCGTGTACGTCCACAAGGGCGTCGTCCAGGTCGGCGAGGTGACCGTGGGTGCCAAGGCCCAGGCCGCCATCGACGTGCGCCGCCGCAAGGCCATCGCCCGCGCCCACTCGGCCACCCACCTCACCCACCAGGCCCTGCGCGACGCCCTCGGCCCGACGGCCGCCCAGGCCGGTTCCGAGAATCAGCCGGGCCGCTTCCGCTTCGACTTCGGCTCCCCGTCCGCCGTACCGACGGCCGTGATGACAGACGTCGAGCAGCAGATCAACGAGGTGCTCGCCCGCGACCTGGACGTGCGCGCCGAGATCCTCAGCCTCGACGAGGCCAGGAAGCAGGGCGCCATCGCCGAGTTCGGCGAGAAGTACGGCGAGCGCGTGCGCGTTGTGACGATCGGCGACTTCTCCAAGGAGCTGTGCGGCGGCACGCACGTCCACAACACCGCCCAGCTCGGCCTGGTCAAGCTGCTCGGCGAGTCGTCCATCGGTTCGGGTGTCCGGCGTATCGAGGCCCTGGTCGGCGTCGACGCCTACAATTTCCTGGCCCGGGAACACACGGTCGTCGCCCAGCTCCAGGAGCTGGTCAAGGGCCGCCCGGAGGAGCTTCCTGAGAAGGTCTCCGCCATGCTCGGCAAGCTCAAGGACGCCGAGAAGGAGATCGAGAAGTTCCGCGCCGAGAAGGTCCTCCAGGCCGCCGCCGGTCTCGCCAAGGGCGCCAAGGACGTACGCGGTGTCGCGCTCGTCACCGGCCAGGTCCCGGACGGCACGACCCCGGACGACCTGCGCAGGCTGGTCCTCGACGTGCGCGGACGCATCCCCGGTGACCGGGCCGCCGTGGTCGCCCTGTTCACCGTGGCCAACGGCAAGCCGCTGACGGTCATCGCCACCAACGAGGCCGCCCGCGAGCGCGGTCTCAAGGCCGGCGACCTGGTCCGTACGGCCGCCAAGACCCTCGGCGGCGGCGGTGGCGGCAAGCCGGACGTCGCTCAGGGAGGTGGCCAGAATCCGGCCGCCGTCGGCGAGGCTGTCGACGCCGTCGAGCGCCTTGTGGCGGAAACGGCCAAGTGAGCGGCGACGACAACGCCATGCGCCGCGGCCGCCGGCTCGCGGTCGACGTCGGGGACGCCCGGATCGGGGTCGCCTCGTGCGACCCCGACGGGATCCTCGCCACTCCGGTGGAAACAGTTCCGGGGAGGGACGTTCCCGCAGCTCAGCGCAGGTTGAAGCAGCTCGTCGACGAGTACGAACCCATCGAGGTCGTCGTCGGCCTCCCTCGCTCCCTCAAGGGGGGCGAGGGCCCCGCCGCCGTGAAGGTCCGCGGCTTCGCCCAGCAATTGGCCGGCCTGATCGCGCCAATCCCGGTGCGTCTGGTGGACGAGCGCATGACGACGGTGACGGCCAGTCAGGGACTGCGCGCATCGGGCGTGAAATCGAAAAAGGGCAGATCGGTCATTGACCAGGCCGCAGCCGTGATCATCCTGCAGCAGGCCCTGGAATCCGAACGGGTGTCAGGTAAAGCACCCGGCGAGTACGTCGAAGTGGTCATCTGATCGCGATACGGTAACGTTCCGCGCGATTGTGGCTCTGTTCGAACAGTGGCCGCACAGTAAGAGGCGGAACGGTAGCGGTGATGTGGGCGCCGCGTGATCGGCCGCCTCGCGGCTCTAGGGGATCGATGACTGAGTATGGCCGGGGCCCAGGCTCCGAACCGTGGCATCCGGAGGACCCGTTGTACGGGGACGGCGGATGGGAAGGACAGCAGGCCCAGGCCGACCAGTCCACCTACGGCGGCCAGCCGCAGCACTACCCGCAGCAGTCGCAGTACGGCGACTGGGGCACCGACGGCCAGCAGGCTGCCTACGGTCAGGCGCAGCAGCAGTACCCCCATCAGCAGCAGTACCAGCAGCAGGCTCAGCATCAGCAGTACCATCAGCAGGCCCAGCAACCGCACTACCCGCAGCAGTACGGTGAGCAGGCCCATCAGCAGTACGTCGACCAGGGGCAGCAGCAGTACGCGGGTGGCGGCTGGGACGCCGGTCCGCAGGCGCAGGTCCCGTACACTGCGGATCCCACGGACCCATACTCTCAGCAGGCCGCCGGGTACGGGGGCGAGCAGCCCGACTACTACGGCACGCCTGACGCGTATCCGCCGCCGGAGCCGCCTGCCAGGCGCCGTGCGGAGCCCGAGCCGGAACCGCCGCAGACCGGTTGGGACCCTGGTCCCGACCAGGGTGAGCACGCCTTCTTCGCGGGCGGCGACGATGACGATGACGGCGAGGCCGACGACGAGGCGGGGGGACGTCGGGGTCGCGGCGACCGGAAGGACCGGGGTGGCGGGAAGGGCGGCAAGAGCAAGAAGGGCCGCAGCGGAACCGCCTGCCTGGTGGTCGTCCTGGTGTTCGGCGGTGGCATCGCCGGAATCGGGTATTACGGGTACCAGTTCTACCAAAATCGTTTCGGCGCGGCTCCCGACTACGCGGGCGACGGCACGAGCGCGACGGTGACCGTGGAGATCCCCAAGGGCGCGGGCGGATACGCCATCGGCCAGGCGCTGAAAGAGAAAGGTGTCGTCAAGAGCGTCGACGCCTTTGTGGCCGCCCAGTCGGAGAATCCGGAAGGGAAGACAATCCAGGCCGGTGTCTATGTCCTGAACAAGGAAATGTCCGCCAAGAGCGCCGTCACGATGATGCTCGACCCCAAGAGCCAGAACAATCTGATTGTCGCTCCCGGGCAGCGCAACATCCAGGTCTACGCGGCGATCGACAAACAGCTCGGGCTTTCCGCCGGCACCACGAGAAAGGTTGCCGAGAAAGACTACAAGACCCTTGGTCTGCCGGACTGGGCGAACGACAACAAGGACATCAAGGACCCGCTGGAAGGTTTCCTGTACCCGGCGACCTATCCCGCCGCCAAGGGCATGAAGCCCGCGGAAGTCCTGAAGGAAATGGTCACGCTGGCCGCCGCCAAGTACGAGGCGCTCGATCTCGAAGCCGAGGCCAAGGCGCTCGACCTCGACAGTCCGTTGCAGCTCCTCACGGTCGCGAGCCTTGTCGAGGCAGAGGGGAAGACCAGCGACGACTATCGCAAGATGGCCGAGGTGGTCTACAACCGTCTCGATCTCGCGAACCCCGAAACCTACGGCTTCCTGCAGTTCGACTCGACCTTCAACTATGCGAAGAACGAGAGCGAAATCGAGATCAGCGAGTCGGAGATCAACAGCAACAAGGACCCGTACAACACGTACACCAACAAGGGTCTGCCACCCGGTCCGATCGGAAACCCGGGTGAGGTGGCGATCAAGGCGACGCTGAATCCGACCGACGAGGGCTGGTACTACTTCGTGGCGACCGACGGCGTGAGCAAGACCGAATTCGCCAAGACGCACGCGGAATTCCAGAAGCTCAAGGACAAGTTCAATGAGAGTACGGGCAGCTGACGCCCGCCGGGCCGCGGTGCTCGGTTCCCCCATCGCCCATTCCCTCTCCCCGGTGCTGCACCGCGCGGCGTACGCGGAACTGGGGCTGACCGACTGGACGTACGACCGCTTCGAGGTCGACGAGGCGGCACTGCCGGGGTTCCTGGGCGGGCTCGGGCGCGAGTGGGCGGGGCTGTCGCTCACCATGCCGCTGAAGCGGGCGGTCATTCCGCTGCTCGACGAGGTGAGCGAGACGGCCGCGTCGGTCGAGGCCGTGAACACCGTCGTGTTCGGCGCGGACGGGCGGTGCGTCGGCGACAACACCGACATCCCCGGGATCGTGGGGGCCCTGCGTGAGCACGGCATCGAACAGGTCGACTCCGCCGCGATCCTCGGGGCCGGCGCCACCGCCTCCTCCGCGCTCGCCGCGCTGGCCCGGATCTGCACCGGCGAGGTCGTCGTGTACGTCCGCAGCGAGGCCCGGGCCGCCGAGATGCGGGAGTGGGGTGAGCGCCTCGACATCGAGGTCCGTACGGCTGACTGGGCGGACGCGGCCCGGGCGCTGCACGCCCCGCTGGTGATCGCCACCACCCCGGCGGGTGCGACGGACGTTCTGTCCGGGGCCGTCCCGGAACGGCCCGCGACCCTCTTCGACGTGCTCTACCACCCCTGGCCGACCGATCTGGCGGCGCGCTGGTCGGCGTACGGCGGGGCGGTCGTCAGCGGACTCGACCTGCTCGTGCACCAGGCGGTGCTTCAGGTGGAACAGATGACCGGGTGCGCACCCGGGCCGCTGGGCGCCATGCGCAGGGCGGGCGAGAAGGCGCTGGCCGACCGCTGACCCGGTGCCGTTCCGCGTCCGTCTACTGGACCGCCGATCAGGCATTCCGCCCGGACGTGGGAGGATCGGGGTGGCGGGCCAGGGCCGCGCACCCGGTCACGCCGTCGCCGTACGCGAGAACACGCGTACGCAGGGCAGTACCAGGGCGCGAGCATGAGGAGCACCGTTGAGCAGGTTGCGCTGGCTGACCGCGGGGGAGTCCCACGGTCCCGCACTCGTCGCGACGCTGGAGGGTCTTCCCGCCGGCGTGCCCATCACCACGGAGCTGGTGGCGGACCACCTGGCGAGGCGTCGGCTCGGCTATGGGCGCGGTGCCCGGATGAAGTTCGAGCGGGACGAGGTCACCTTTCTCGGCGGTGTCCGGCACGGTCTGTCGATGGGCTCGCCGGTCGCGGTGATGGTCGGCAACACCGAGTGGCCGAAGTGGGAGCAGGTGATGGCCGCCGACCCGGTGGATCCGGAGATCCTGGCCGGGCTGGCCCGTAACGCCCCGCTGACCCGTCCCCGCCCCGGCCACGCCGATCTCGCGGGCATGCAGAAGTACGGTTTCGACGAAGCCCGCCCGATCCTGGAGCGGGCCTCCGCGCGGGAGACGGCGGCGCGGGTGGCGCTCGGCGCCGTGGCCCGGTCGTTTCTGAAGGCCGCGGCGGGCATCGAGATCGTCTCGCATGTCGTCGAGCTGGCTGCGGCGAAGGCACCCTACGGCGTGTACCCCAAGCCCTCCGATGTGGAGCGGCTGGACGCGGACCCGGTGCGCTGCCTGGACGCGGACGCGTCGAAGGCGATGGTCGCGGAGATCGACCAGGCCCACAAGGACGGCGACACCCTGGGCGGTGTCGTCGAGGTGCTGGCGTACGGGGTACCGGTCGGCCTGGGCTCGCATGTGCACTGGGACCGGCGCCTGGACGCCCGGCTGGCCGCCGCGCTGATGGGTATCCAGGCCATCAAGGGTGTCGAGGTCGGTGACGGCTTCGGCCTCGCGCGCGTGCCCGGCTCGAAGGCGCACGACGAGATCGTGCCCACCGACGACGGCATCCGGCGCGCCACCGGCCGTTCCGGCGGCACCGAGGGTGGCCTGTCGACGGGTGAGCTGCTGCGGGTGCGGGCGGCGATGAAGCCGATCGCGACCGTGCCGCGCGCCCTGCAGACCGTCGACGTGGTCACCGGCGAGGCGACCCAGGCCCACCACCAGCGCTCCGACGTGTGTGCCGTCCCGGCGGCCGGCATCGTCGCCGAGGCGATGGTGGCCCTCGTCCTGGCCGACGCGGTCGTGGAGAAGTTCGGCGGCGACAGCGTGCCCGAGACCCGCCGCAATGTGGAGTCCTACCTCGAACACCTGATCGTCCGGTGAGCGCGGTGCAGATTGTGCTGGTCGGGCCGATGGGAGTCGGCAAGTCAACCGTCGGACGGCTGCTGGCCGAGCGGCTCGGCTGCTCGTACCGGGACACGGACGACGACATCGTCGCCGAGCAGGGCCGTACGATCGCCGACATCTTCGTCGACGAGGGTGAACCTGCCTTCCGGGTCGTCGAGAAGCAGGCGGTCCAGCGGGCGCTGGCCGACCACGAGGGCGTCCTCGCCCTCGGCGGCGGCTCGATCCTCGACGAGGACACCCGCAGGCAGCTGGCCGGTCACCGGGTGGTCTACCTCTCGATGGACGTCGAGGAAGCGGTCCGGCGAACCGGCCTGAACGCGGCCCGCCCCCTGCTCGCGGTCAACCCGCGCAAGCAGTGGCGGGAGCTGATGGAGGCCCGCCGCCATCTGTACACGGAGGTCGCCCTGGCCGTCGTACCCACCGATGGCCGTACCCCCGAAGAGGTCACCCAAGCCGTTCTGGACGCACTGGAGTTGAAGTCAGCATGAGCAGCGAGGCAGTGACCCGGATCCAGGTCGGCGGCACCGCGGGCAGTGACCCCTACGAGGTCCTCATCGGGCGCCAACTCCTGGAGGAGCTGGGCGGGTTGATCGGGCCCCGGACCAAGCGGGTCGCAATGATCCACCCCGAGGCGCTCGCCGAGACGGGTGAGGCGCTGCGCGCCGACCTGGCCGGCCAGGGCTTCGAGACGGTCGCCATCCAGGTCCCGAACGCGGAGGAGGCCAAGACCGCGGAGGTTGCCGCCTACTGCTGGAAGGCGCTGGGCCAGTCCGGCTTCACCCGCACCGACGTCATCGTCGGTGTCGGCGGCGGGGCGACCACCGACTTGGCCGGGTTCGTGGCCGCGACCTGGCTGCGCGGGGTGCGCTGGATCGCGATCCCGACCACGGTGCTGGCGATGGTGGACGCGGCGGTCGGCGGCAAGACCGGCATCAACACCGCCGAGGGCAAGAACCTCGTCGGCTCCTTCCATCCGCCCGCCGGAGTGCTCTGCGACCTCGCGGCGCTGGACTCGCTCCCGGTCAACGACTACGTGTCCGGGCTCGCGGAGATCATCAAGGCCGGTTTCATCGCCGACCCGGCGATCCTGGAGCTGATCGAGGCCGACCCGCAGGCCGCCCGCAGCCCGGCCGGTCCGCACACCGCCGAGCTGATCGAGCGGTCGATCAAGGTGAAGGCGGAGGTCGTCTCCTCGGACCTCAGGGAGTCGGGCCTGCGGGAGATCCTCAACTACGGGCACACGCTCGCCCATGCCATCGAGAAGAACGAGCGCTACCAGTGGCGGCACGGCGCGGCCGTCTCTGTCGGCATGCACTTCGCGGCCGAACTGGGACGCCTCGCGGGCCGGTTGGACGACGCGACGGCCGACCGGCACCGCACGGTCCTGGAGTCCGTCGGACTGCCGCTGCACTACCGCTACGACCAGTGGCCCAAGCTGCTGGAGACGATGAAGGTCGACAAGAAGTCGCGGGGCGACCTGCTGCGGTTCATCGTCCTGGACGGACTGGCCAAACCGACCGTCCTGGAGGGACCCGACCCGGCCGTCCTCCTCGCAGCCTACGGCGAAGTGGGGCAGTAGCTCCCCGCTCGGGCGCTTGGCCCGATTCGCCTGTGGCGACGGGCACTTCGGGCCGTTCCGGGCCGTTCACCAAACGGCGTCCCGGGACGGTACCGTTCGGTGGCAGACGGGGTTCGTGCCCCGCCGGCCAGCGCCAGTCGCCTGTACGAGATGGAGTGGCACCGGATGCAGCACGCAGTGGGGTCTCCGCTGCCGCCGCCCCACCAGCCGGGGCAGGGACCGGCCGCCGACTGGTCGTCGGCCGCACCACACGCGGGGCAGCAACACCCGGGCGCGTACCCGGGTTCGGCACCCCCGAGTCTGCCGCAGGCCCCCGTCTACACCGGGGGAGCGACTTCGGGACCGGGGCCGCAGGCGCATGCGCATCCGCCCGTCCCCCAGCATGCCCCGGTGCCGCCGACACCGGACACCACCGGCCATGTGCAGCTCCCGCAGGGCGACTTCGTCACCATGCCGGGCCCGCCGCCCGCCACGGGCCCCGCCGACCCGGCCTCCGCGCCCCTCGCCGTGCTGCTGATCGGCCCTGCGGGCGCCGGTAAGACCAGCGTCGCGAAGTACTGGGCGGACCATCGCCGGGTGCCCACCGCGCACATCAGCCTCGATGACGTACGCGAATGGGTGCGTTCGGGCTTCGCCGACCCGCAGTCGGGGTGGAACGACCACTCCGAGGCGCAGTACCGCCTTGCCCGCCGCACCTGTGGCTTCGCCGCGCGCAACTTTCTGGCCAACGGCATCTCGTGCATCCTCGACGACGCGGTCTTTCCCGACCGCCCGGTCGTCGGCCTCGGCGGCTGGAAGCGGCATGTGGGACCCGGTCTGCTGCCGGTCGTGCTGCTGCCCGGCCTGGAGATCGTCCTGGAGCGCAACGCCGAGCGCTCCGGCAACCGCCGCCTCACCGACGAGGAAGTCGCCCGCATCCACGGCCGGATGGCGGGCTGGTACGGCTCCGGCCTTCCGATCATCGACAACTCCCAGCTCGACGTACCGGCGACGGCGCAGGTCCTGGACGAGGTCCTCGCACGACTGCTGGCCAGCCCGCCCAAGTGGTAGCCGGCGACGGTCGTCCGGAAGCGGGGCAGAATACGTCCGCCGGCGTCCGTCCGCCCGCCGGGCACCGACCGACGGCCGCCCCGGCGCGGACCCCGCCCTCCAGGCCCCGCCCCCGTTCCTTCGCCGCCCCAGACCGCCTGACCCGCCGTAGGGGCCGGGAGACGGCAGGCTGGGCCGAACGGGTGGCCCGGCCGAGTCCGGCCGGTCGTCCGCCCGACGACCGACGGGCGGGCTCTTGGCCAAGCCAGGCGGTGCACCGGCCCTTTGAGGGCGGTTTGCCGTCCTGGTGAGGCCTGGGTTCGCGCTGCCGTCGGATGGAGCGAAGGCCGCGTGCGGGCGGTTCGACGTTCCGGTGGGGCGTGGTTGGTGCTGGTGGCTGTGGTGTTCGGCTGTGTGGCCTCGGGTGCCCGAGTGCGGGCGGTTCTCTGTTCCGGTGGTGCCCGGTTGGTGCTGGTGCTGGTCGCTGTGGTGTTCGGCTGTATGGCCCTGGGCGCAGGACGCGCGGGCGGCTCCCCGGCCCGGTGGACCCTCGTTGGTGCTGGTGCTGGTGCTTGTTGCAGTGGTGATCAGCTGCACGGCCTGTGGGGACCGGCGCGCGGGCGCCTGGGCGTCCGTGCCCGGTCCCGTCTCCAGCGCGCCCTCGTGGGCCTCCCCGCCCCGCACCGCCCGGTCGGCTCTCTCCGACCGGCGGCAATCCGGCAGCGCTCTTACGCTCGGGGCATGTCAGAGGTGTACGCGGCGCGCAGAGCGCGGCTTCGGGAACGGTGTCACGCGGGCGGCAGTGCGGGGGCGCTGGTGTCCCGGCCCGCCAATGTGCGGTATCTCGCGGGTGCGGCCCCGCAGGGAGCCGTACTGCTGCTGGGAAAGCGTGAGGACCTGCTCGTGTGTGCGGGGCCCGAGGACGACCGGCCCGCCGTGGGCGGGCGTCCGGACGAGGCCCTGCGCGTGCACGCGCTGTCCGCGTCCGCCGGTGATCCGGCCGTCGCGGCCGCGGATCTCGCCGCCGCTCAGGGGGCCGAGTCCCTGGCCGTCGAGGAGCACCACCTGACCGTCGCCCGGCACCGGGCCATCGGCTCGGTCGCGCCCCGCCTGCGCCTCGCCGACCTCGGCGGCGCCGTCGAGCAGCTCCGGGTGGTCAAGGACGAGGAGGAGATCGCCTGTCTGCGGATCGGCGCGGAGATCGCCGACCAGGCGCTCGGCGAACTCCTCGAGTCCATCCTCGTCGGGCGTACGGAGAGACATCTCGCCCTCGAACTGGAGCGGCGGCTCGTCGATCACGGAGCCGACGGGCCGGCCTTCGCGACTGCCGTCGCCACCGGGCCCCACTCCGGCCGCCGGGGGCATCGGCCCACCGATCGCCGGGTGGAAGAGGGAGACTTCCTGTCCGTCTGTCTGGGCGCCGTCTATCGCGGATACCGCTGTGAGATCGGCCGCACGTTCGTCATCGGAACCTCGCCGGCCGACTGGCAGATCGAGCTGTACGACCTCGTCTTCGCAGCTCAGCGCGCGGGCCGAGAGGCCCTGGTGCCCGGTGCCGCCTACCGTGACGTGGACCGCGCGGCACGGCAGGTACTGGACTCCGCGGGCTACGCCGACCGCCTTCCGGAACTCACCGGACACGGTGTCGGACTCGAAATCGACGAGGACCCGCAGCTCGCCCCCGCGGCCATGGGTAAACTGGACGCTTGCGTGCCGGTCACCGTCGAACCGGGAGTCCACCTTCCGGGCCGGGGCGGTGTCCGGATCGATGACACGCTCGTCGTACGCCCTGAGGCGGACGGCGGACCCGAGCTACTCACCATCACGACCAAGGAACTGCTCGCGCTCTAGCTTCGAGCTGTCGCGTCTGCCCCGGGGTCGTCCACGTCAGTCCAGGAGATTCCGCAACCGTGGCTTCCACGAACGACCTCAAGAACGGCCTGGTGCTCAAGCTCGACGGGGGCCAGCTCTGGTCCGTCGTCGAGTTCCAGCACGTAAAGCCCGGCAAGGGCCCGGCCTTCGTGCGCACCAAGCTCAAGAACGTGCTCTCCGGCAAGGTCGTCGACAAGACGTTCAACGCCGGCGTCAAGGTCGAGACGGCCACTGTCGACAAGCGCGACATGCAGTTCTCCTACATGGACGGCGAGTACTTCGTCTTCATGGACATGGAGACGTACGACCAGCTCATGGTTGACCGCAAGGCCGTCGCCGACGCAGCCAACTTCCTGATCGAGGGCTTCACCGCCACGGTCGCGCAGCACGAGGGCGAGGTGCTCTTCGTCGAGCTGCCGGCCGCCGTCGAGCTCGTCGTCCAGGAGACCGAGCCGGGCGTCCAGGGCGACCGCTCCACGGGCGGCACCAAGCCGGCCACGCTGGAGACGGGTCACCAGATCCAGGTCCCGCTCTTCATCACCACCGGTGAGAAGATCAAGGTCGACACCCGTACGAGCGACTACCTCGGCCGGGTGAACAGCTAACCGTGGCTGCCCGCAACACGGCCCGCAAGCGTGCCTTCCAGATCCTCTTCGAGGGCGACCAGCGCGGGGCCGATGTCCAGACGGTCCTCGGGGACTGGATCCGGCTCTCCCGGGCCGACACCCGCCAGCCCCCGGTCAGCGAGTACACGATGCAGCTCGTCGAGGGGTACGCGCAGCACGCCAGGCGCATCGACGAGCTGATCGCGCAGTACTCGGTCGGCTGGACGCTCGACAGGATGCCGGTCGTGGACCGTAACATCCTGCGCCTCGGTGCCTACGAGCTGATCTGGGTCGACGAGACCCCGGACGCCGTCGTTCTCGACGAGATGGTGCAGCTGGCCAAGGAGTTCTCCACGGACGAGTCGCCCTCGTTCGTCAACGGGCTCCTCGGCCGGTTCAAGGACCTGAAGCCCTCGCTGCGCCGCGACGAGGTCTGAGCCAGCACTCAGGGCGTCGGGCCGTACGAACGCCGGTGGGCCCCAGCGACACACTGCTGGGGCCCACCGGCGTTCGCGTGGCCAGGAAGGCACTGGGGCGTCCCGGGGTGTCGGCTGCACCCATGAGGCTTCCGAAGCCCGTAGAACGCGGCCGGGGTGGCCGGAACCCATGAGTTCCGGCCACCCCGGCGGCACGTTTCTGCTCAACGGCTGAAAGCCGTCTGGTTCAGCTCTCCTCGTGGGAGACGGCGCGGCGCGCGTCCGCGTCCAGGACGCCCCAGCTGATCAGCTGCTCGGTCAGGACCGAGGGCGACTGGTCGTAGATGACGGCGAGCGTGCGCAGGTCGTCCTGGCGGATCGACAGCACCTTGCCGTTGTAGTCGCCGCGCTGGGACTGGATCGTCGCGGCGTAGCGCTGCAGAGGGCCCGCCTTCTCGGCCGGCACATGGGCCAGTCGCTCAAGGTCGAGGACGAGCTTCGGCGGCGGCTCGGCTGCCCCGCCCGGCGTGGTGCCCGGCAGCAGCTCCTGCACGGGAACCCCGTAGAAATCCGCCAGCTCGGCGAGGCGCTGCACGGTCACGGCACGATCGCCGCGCTCGTAAGAACCGACCACGACCGCCTTCCAGCGTCCCTGGGACTTCTCCTCGACACCGTGGAGGGAAAGGCCCTGCTGGGTGCGGATCGCCCGGAGCTTGGCCCCGAGCTGTTTGGCGTATTCGCTGGACATATAGCTCCCGGACACAGTGTCGACGTGCGGACGAGCCGCGCGGCTGGTGACTCACTGTGAGGTTACGCAGCGTTACTCTTTCCCGTCAAGCCGAACCGGGTGGCCCGCCCCCCACGCGGTGCGCGAGGTGCGGTTACGCCGGTCGGGTGACGTGTGACGCCGGTCGGGTGATCAGGCGTGTTGCGCGGGCTGGTACCGTGGATGGCGCAATTCCGACGTCCTTTAATGATCCGTCCTGTGAGGCGGGGAAGGAGGTCCGTTTCGTATGGACTCAGAGCAGGACAAGCAGCAGTACGAGGCCGACGCACGGCCCGTTCTGGAAGCCCCCGACATCGCGCGGGTGCTGACCCGCATCGCCCACGAGATCGTCGAACGCGCCAAGGGCGCCGACGACGTGGTGCTCCTCGGCATTCCGACCCGGGGCGTCTTCCTCGCCCAGCGGCTCGCCGCCAAACTGGCGGAGATCACCGACCGCAAGATCCCGGTCGGCTCGCTCGACATCACCATGTACCGCGACGACCTGCGTATGCACCCGCCGCGCGCGCTGGCCCGCACCGACATCCCCGGTGACGGCCTCGACGGCAGACTGGTCGTACTCGTCGACGACGTGCTCTTCTCCGGCCGCACCATCCGCGCCGCTCTCGACGCCCTCAACGACCTCGGGCGCCCGCGCGCCGTGCAGCTCGCGGTCCTCGTCGACCGCGGACACCGCGAACTGCCCATCCGCGCCGACTACGTCGGCAAGAACCTCCCCACGTCGCTGCGGGAGACGGTCAAGGTCCAGCTCGCCGAGGAGGACGGTCGGGACACCGTGCTGCTCGGTGTGAAGCAGACCGCCCAGCAGTAGCACGCGCGCGTGCGGCCCCGCGCCGTACGTCCCCCCGCGATGCCCCTGTCTGCCCGGAATCTCCTGAACTTCCTTACGGAGCCTGAAAGATGCAGCGTCATCTCATCTCGGCCGCCGACCTCACCCGCGACGACGCCGTCCTGATCCTCGACACCGCCGAGGAGATGGCCCGGGTCGCCGACCGGCCGATCAAGAAACTGCCGACCCTGCGCGGCCGTACCGTCGTCAACCTCTTCTTCGAGGACTCGACGCGGACCCGGATCTCCTTCGAGGCCGCCGAGAAGCGCCTGTCCGCGGACGTCATCAACTTCACCGCCAAGGGGTCGAGCGTCTCCAAGGGCGAGTCCCTCAAGGACACCGCCCAGACCCTCGAAGCCATGGGCGTCGACGCGGTCGTCATCCGGCACGGTGCCTCCGGGGCCCCGTACCGGCTCGCCACCTCCGGCTGGATCGACGCGGTCGTCATCAACGCCGGTGACGGCACCCACCAGCACCCCACACAGGCCCTGCTCGACGCCTTCACCATGCGGCGCCGGCTGGTCGGCCGGGACGCGGGCATCGGCCAGGACCTCGCCGGCAAGCGCATCACTCTGGTCGGCGACATCCTGCACAGCCGCGTCGCCCGCTCCAACGTCGACCTGCTGCACACCCTCGGCGCCGAGGTCACCCTCGTCGCGCCGCCGACCCTGGTGCCGGTCGGTGTGGAGGCCTGGCCCTGCGAGGTGTCGTACGAACTGGACAGCACCCTTCCGAAGTCCGACGCGGTGATGCTGCTGCGTGTGCAGCGCGAGCGCATGAACGCCGCGTTCTTCCCGACCGAGCGCGAGTACTCGCGGCGCTACGGCCTCGACGGCGACCGCATGGCGCGGATGCCGGAGCACGCCATCGTGATGCACCCCGGGCCGATGGTCCGCGGTATGGAGATCACCGCCGAGGTCGCCGACTCCGAGCGCTGCACGGCGATCGAGCAGGTCACCAACGGTGTCTCCATCCGGATGGCCGTGCTCTATCTGCTGCTCGGCGGCAACGAACCCGCCGTCACCCACACCCGTACCGAGGAGAAGTAAGACACATGAGCAAGATCCTTATTCGTGGTGCGCGGGTGCTCGGCGGCGAGCCGCAGGACGTCCTGATCGACGGCGGGACCATCGCCGCCGTCGGTGCCGGCCTGTCCGCCGAGGGGGCCGAGGTCGTCGAGGCGGAGGGGAAGGTGCTTCTGCCGGGACTCGTCGACCTGCACACGCATCTGCGTGAGCCGGGGCGCGAGGACTCCGAGACCGTGCTGACCGGGACCAGGGCGGCGGCGAGCGGCGGTTACACGGCCGTGTTCGCCATGGCCAACACCTTCCCGGTCGCCGACACGGCCGGTGTGGTCGAGCAGGTCTGGCGAATGGGCCGGGAGCACGGCTACTGCGACGTGCAGCCCATCGGCGCGGTGACCGTCGGCCTGGACGGCAGGAAGCTCGCCGAGCTGGGCGCCATGCACGAGTCGGCGGCCGGTGTCACCGTCTTCTCCGACGACGGCAAGTGCGTCGACGACGCCGTGATCATGCGGCGGGCGCTGGAGTACGTGAAGGCCTTCGGCGGGGTCGTGGCCCAGCACGCGCAGGAGCCGCGGCTTACCGAGGGCGCCCAGATGAACGAGGGCGTCGTGTCGGCGGAACTGGGGCTCGGGGGCTGGCCCGCCGTCGCCGAGGAGTCGGTCATCGCGCGCGATGTGCTGCTCGCCGAGCACGTCGGCTCCCGCGTCCACATCTGCCACCTGTCGACCGCCGGCTCCGTCGAGATCGTCCGCTGGGCCAAGTCCCGGGGCATCGACGTCACCGCCGAGGTGACCCCGCACCACCTCCTCCTCACCGACGAGCTGGTCCGGACGTACAACCCCGTGTACAAGGTCAACCCGCCGCTGCGCACCGAGCGCGATGTGCTGGCCCTGCGCGAGGCGCTCGCGGACGGCACGATCGACATCGTCGCCACCGACCACGCCCCGCACCCGCACGAGGACAAGGACTGCGAGTGGGCCGCCGCCGCCATGGGCATGGTCGGCCTGGAGACCGCGTTGTCAGTGGTCCAGGAGACGATGGTGGACACCGGACTGCTGGACTGGGCGACCGTCGCCGACCGTATGTCCTTCGCCCCCGCGCGCATCGGGCGGGCGACGGGCCACGGACGCCCCGTCTCGGCAGGTGAGCCCGCCAACCTCACGCTCGTCGACACGGCATACCGTGGGTCCGTGGACCCCGCGGGCTTCGCCTCCCGCAGCCGCAACACCCCGTACGAGGGCCGTGAGCTGCCGGGCCGTGTCACGCACACGTGGCTCCGGGGCAAGGCCACGCTCGTCGACGGGAAGCTCGCGTGACATCACTGCCGCATCTGACGTACGTAGCCGCCGAACAGAAGTCGGCGGAGGTGACCGACTGGGCCGCCCGTGTGGGCTGGCTGGTCGGGCTCGCGCTCTTCGTCGCGCTCATCTACTGGCTGATGCGCGAGGGCTGGAAGTGGCGCGGCACGCTCCAGGGCGACCTGCCCGAGCTGCCCGTCGTGCCGGACGAGCCCGGTGCGGCGAGACTGACTGTGCTGTCGATGAGTGGGCGCTACCACGGCTCCACCACCGCGGGGCAGTGGCTCGACCGCATCGTGGCGCACGGCCTCGGCACCCGCAGCCGGGTCGAGCTGACGCTGACGGACGCGGGACTGGACGTCGTACGCCCCGGGGCGGCCGACTTCTTCGTCCCCCTGGAGGCCCTTCGCGAGGCCCGGCTCGACAAGGGCATCGCGGGCAAGGTCCTCACCGAGGGCGGCCTGCTGGTCGTCACCTGGGCGCACGGCGACCGGCTGATCGACTCGGGATTCCGCTCCGACGCCGCGGCCGGGCACAACGAGTGGGTCAAGACCCTGAACCAGATGATCAACAAGACGGAAACGGAAGGCGCACGATGACGACCTCCACCCGGGGAGCCGCGAAGGCTCCCGCCGTACTCGTCCTGGAGGACGGCCGGATCTTCCGCGGCCGTGCCTACGGGGCCGTGGGGGAGACCTTCGGAGAGGCCGTCTTCTCCACCGGCATGACCGGCTACCAGGAGACCCTCACGGACCCGTCGTACCACCGCCAGGTGGTGGTCATGACCGCCCCGCACGTCGGCAACACCGGCGTCAACGACGAGGACCCCGAGTCGCGGCGGATCTGGGTCGCGGGCTACGTCGTACGGGACCCCGCGCGCGTTCCCTCCAACTGGCGCTCCCGGCGCTCCCTCGACGAGGAACTGCGCAAGCAGGGCGTGGTCGGTATCTCCGGCATCGACACGCGCGCGCTGACGCGTCATCTGCGGGAGCGCGGTGCCATGCGCGTCGGCATCTTCTCCGGCAACGCGCTGCCCGACGACGGCACGATGCTCGCCGAGGTGCGCCAGGCCCCGGAGATGAAGGGCGCCGACCTCTCGGCCGAGGTCGCCACCAAGGAGACGTACGTCGTCCCCGCGATCGGCACGAAGAAGTTCACCGTCGCCGCTGTCGACCTCGGCATCAAGGGCATGACCCCGCACCGGATGGCCGAGCGCGGCATCGAGGTGCATGTGCTGCCCGCCACGGCGACCGTGGAGGACGTGTACGCCGTGAACCCCGACGGGGTGTTCTTCTCGAACGGGCCGGGCGACCCGTCCACCGCCGACCACCCCGTCTCCGTCATGCAGTCGGTCCTGGAGCGCGGCACCCCGCTCTTCGGCATCTGCTTCGGCAACCAGATCCTGGGACGGGCGCTCGGGTTCGGCACCTACAAGCTGAAATACGGCCACCGCGGCATCAACCAGCCCGTGCAGGACCGTACGACCGGCAAGGTCGAGGTCACCGCCCACAATCACGGCTTCGCCGTGGACGCGCCGCTCGACCGGGTCTCCGAGACGCCGTTCGGGCGCGCCGAGGTATCGCACATCTGTCTGAACGACCAGGTCGTGGAAGGGCTCCAGCTGCTCGACCGGCCCGCGTTCAGCGTCCAGTACCACCCCGAGGCGGCGGCGGGCCCGCATGACGCCGCGTACCTGTTCGACCGCTTCGTCTCCCTGATGGAGGGCCAGCGTGCCTAAGCGCACCGATATCCAGTCCGTCCTGGTCATCGGCTCCGGCCCGATCGTCATCGGCCAGGCCGCCGAGTTCGACTACTCCGGCACCCAGGCGTGCCGCATCCTGCGTGCCGAGGGCCTCAGGGTCATCCTGGTCAACTCCAACCCGGCGACGATCATGACCGACCCGGAGATCGCCGACGCCACCTACGTCGAGCCGATCACCCCGGAGTTCGTCGAGAAGATCATCGCCAAGGAGCGGCCGGACGCCCTGCTGCCGACGCTCGGCGGCCAGACCGCCCTGAACACCGCGATCTCCATGCACGAGCAGGGTGTGCTGGAGAAGTACGGCGTCGAGCTGATCGGCGCCAACGTCGAGGCGATCAACAAGGGCGAGGACCGAGACCTCTTCAAGGGCGTCGTCGAGGCCGTCCGCGAGAAGATCGGGCACGGTGAGTCCGCCCGTTCCGTGATCTGCCACTCCATGGACGACGTCATCGAGGGCGTAGACACCCTCGGCGGCTACCCCGTCGTCGTCCGGCCCTCCTTCACCATGGGCGGCGCCGGCTCCGGCTTCGCCCACGACGAGGAGGAACTGCGCCGGATCGCGGGCCAGGGCCTGACCCTGTCTCCCACCACCGAGGTGCTCCTGGAGGAGTCCATCCTCGGCTGGAAGGAGTACGAGCTGGAGCTGATGCGTGACAAGCACGACAACGTGGTTGTCGTCTGTTCCATCGAGAACTTCGACCCCATGGGCGTGCACACCGGCGACTCGATCACCGTCGCACCCTCCATGACGCTGACCGACCGCGAGTACCAGCGCCTCCGTGACATCGGCATCGCGATCATCCGCGAGGTCGGGGTCGACACCGGCGGCTGCAACATCCAGTTCGCGGTCAACCCGGACGACGGCCGCATCATCGTCATCGAGATGAACCCGCGGGTGTCCCGGTCCTCGGCCCTCGCGTCGAAGGCCACCGGCTTCCCGATCGCCAAGATCGCCGCAAAGCTGGCCGTCGGCTACACCCTCGACGAGATTCCGAACGACATCACGGAGAAGACCCCGGCCTCCTTCGAACCGACGCTCGACTACGTCGTCGTGAAGGCCCCGCGATTCGCGTTCGAAAAGTTCCCGTCCGCCGATTCCACCCTCACCACGACCATGAAGTCGGTCGGCGAGGCCATGGCCATCGGCCGCAACTTCACCGAGGCCCTCCAGAAGGCGCTGCGGTCGCTGGAGAAGAAGGGCAGCCAGTTCACGTTCGTCGGCGAGCCCGGCGACAAGGCCGCGTTGCTGGCCGAGGCCGTACGGCCGACCGACGGACGCATCAACACCGTCATGCAGGCCGTCCGCGCGGGAGCCACGCCCGAGGAGGTCTTCGAGGCCACGAAGATCGACCCGTGGTTCGTCGACCAGCTGTTCCTGATCAAGGAGATCGCGGACGAGCTGACAGCGGCGGAGCGTCTGAACCCCGAACTCCTGGCGGAGGCCAAGCGGCACGGCTTCTCCGACCAGCAGATCGCCGAGATCCGGGGGCTGCGCGAGGACGTCGTGCGCGAGGTGCGCCACGCGCTGGGCGTGCGCCCGGTGTACAAGACGGTCGACACCTGCGCCGCCGAGTTCGCGGCGAGGACCCCGTACTTCTACTCCTCGTACGACGAGGAGACCGAGGTGGCGAGTCGTGAGAAGCCGGCCGTCATCATCCTCGGCTCCGGCCCCAACCGCATCGGCCAGGGCATCGAGTTCGACTACTCCTGTGTCCACGCCTCCTTCGCACTGAGCGACGCGGGCTACGAGACCGTGATGGTCAACTGCAACCCCGAGACCGTCTCCACGGACTACGACACCTCCGACCGCCTGTACTTCGAGCCACTGACCCTGGAGGACGTGCTGGAGATCGTCCACGCGGAGTCCCAGGCGGGTCCGATCGCGGGCGTGATCGTGCAGCTCGGCGGCCAGACCCCGCTGGGCCTCGCGCAGGCCCTCAAGGACAACGGCGTACCGGTCGTGGGCACCCCGCCCGAGGCCATCCACGCCGCCGAGGACCGGGGCGCCTTCGGCCGCGTCCTCGCGGAGGCCGGTCTCCCGGCCCCCAAGCACGGCACGGCGACCACCTTCGCCGAGGCCAAGGCCATCGCGGACGAGATCGGTTACCCGGTCCTCGTACGCCCGTCGTACGTCCTCGGCGGGCGTGGCATGGAGATCGTGTACGACGAGACCCGGCTGTCGTCCTACATCGCCGAGTCGACCGAGATCAGCCCCTCCAGGCCGGTCCTGGTCGACCGCTTCCTCGACGACGCGATCGAGATCGACGTCGACGCCCTGTACGACGGCGAGGAGCTGTATCTCGGCGGCGTCATGGAGCACATCGAGGAGGCCGGTATCCACTCCGGCGACTCGGCCTGCGCACTGCCCCCGATCACGCTGGGCGGCTTCGACATCAAGCGGCTGCGGACCTCGACCGAGGCCATCGCGCGCGGGGTCGGCGTCCGGGGTCTGATCAACATCCAGTTCGCGATGGCCGGCGACATCCTCTACGTCCTGGAGGCCAACCCTCGCGCGTCCCGTACGGTCCCCTTCACCTCGAAGGCGACCGCGGTGCCGCTGGCCAAGGCCGCCGCCCGGATCTCGCTCGGCGCGACCGTCGCCGAACTGCGGGCCGAGGGACTCCTTCCGGCGACCGGCGACGGCGGCGAACTGCCCCTGGACGCGCCGATCTCCGTCAAGGAGGCCGTCATGCCCTGGAACCGCTTCCGTGACACGTCCGGGCGTGGCGTCGACACGGTGCTCGGCCCGGAGATGCGGTCCACCGGAGAGGTCATGGGCATCGACTCCGTCTTCGGCACGGCGTACGCCAAGTCGCAGGCGGGGGCGTACGGCCCGCTGCCGACCAAGGGACGTGCCTTCATCTCGGTCGCCAACCGGGACAAGCGTTCGATGATCTTCCCGGCCCGTGAACTGGTCGCCCACGGCTTCGAACTGCTCGCCACCTCCGGCACGGCCGAGGTCCTCAGGCGCAACGGCCTCAACGCGAAGGTCGTCCGCAAGCAGAACGAGGGCACGGGGCCGAACGGTGAGAAGACCATCGTGCAGCTCATCCACGACGGCGAGGTCGACCTCATCGTCAACACGCCGTACGGCACCGGAGGCCGCCTCGACGGCTACGAGATCCGTACGGCGGCCGTGGCGCGGTCGGTGCCGTGCCTGACGACCGTCCAGGCGCTTGCCGCGGCCGTCCAGGGCATCGACGCTCTCAACCGCGGTGACGTGGGCGTGCGTTCACTCCAGGAACACGCCGAACATCTGATCGCGGCCCGCGACTAGCAGCCCTGAGGGGGACACCGGAAACGGTGTCCCCCTCTTCATGAGGTTCACGAGGACACCACCATGTACAAGCTTTTCTTCCGTCTGGTCTTCACACGGATGGACCCAGAAAAGGCCCACTGCCTGGCCTTCCGCTGGATCCGCCTCGCCGCCCGCGTACCCGTGCTGCGGACGTTCGTCGCCGCCGCCCTCGCACCCCGGTACGAGGAACTGCGCACCGAGGCATTCGGGCTGCGGATGCACGGCCCGTTCGGGCTCGCGGCCGGCTTCGACAAGAACGCGGTCGCGATCGACGGGATGTCGATGCTCGGCTTCGACCACGTCGAGATCGGCACGGTCACCGGGGAGCCGCAGCAGGGCAACCCCAGGAAGCGGCTGTTCCGCCTTGTGCCGGACCGGGCGCTCATCAACCGCATGGGGTTCAACAACGAGGGTTCGCTGGCCGTGGCGGCCCGTCTGGCGAGCCGGGAGGCGGTCTTCCGGACCGTCGTGGGCGTCAACATCGGCAAGACCAAGGTCGTCCCCGAGGACGAGGCCGTCGCCGACTACGTGAAGTCGGCCGAGCGGCTCGCCACGTACGCCGACTACCTAGTCGTCAACGTCAGCTCACCCAACACACCGGGCCTGCGCAACCTCCAGGCCACCGAGGCGCTGCGCCCGCTGCTCAGCGCCGTCCGCGAGGCCGCCGACCGTACGGTGACCTCGCGCCGCGTCCCGCTGCTGGTGAAGATCGCGCCCGACCTCGCGGACGAGGACGTGGACGCCGTCGCCGACCTCGCCGTCGAACTGGGCCTGGACGGGATCATCGCCACGAACACCACCATCGCGCGCGAGGGACTCGGTCTGACCTCCGACCTCACCCTGGTGGAGGAGACCGGCGGTCTCTCCGGCGCACCCCTGAAGGCACGCTCCCTGGAGGTGCTGCGCCGCCTCTACGCGCGCGTGGGCGACCGGATCACCCTGGTGGGCGTGGGCGGCGTCGAGGACGCCGAGGACGCCTGGCAGCGCATCCTGGCCGGCGCCACGCTCGTGCAGGGTTACAGCGCCTTCGTCTACGAGGGCCCGTTCTGGGGACGTGCCATGCACAAGGGGCTCGCAGCCCGTCTCCGTACGAGCCCGTACGCCACGCTCGCCGACGCGGTCGGCGCCGACGTAAGGAAGACGGCATGACAGCCCTGGAACCCTTTGGCGCCCGTCTGCGCCGCGCCATGGACGAACGCGGCCCACTCTGCGTCGGCATCGACCCGCACTCCTCCCTGCTCCTCGACTGGGGGCTGAACGACGACGTCGCCGGCCTGGAGCGGTTCAGCCGCACCGTCGTCGAGGCGCTGGCCGGGCGGGTCGCGGTGGTCAAGCCGCAGAGCGCGTTCTTCGAACGGTTCGGGTCGCGCGGGATCGCGGTGCTGGAAAAGACGGTCCAAGAGGCACGGGAGGCCGGCACCCTGGTCGTGATGGATGCCAAACGCGGCGACATCGGGTCCACCATGGCCGCGTACGCCGCCGCCTTCCTGGAGAAGGGCGCCCCGCTGTTCTCGGACGCGCTCACCGTCTCGCCGTATCTCGGGTACGGCTCGCTGCAGCCGGCGGTCGACCTCGCGCGGGAGAGCGGTGCGGGCCTGTTCGTGCTGGCGCTGACCTCCAACCCCGAGGGCGGTCAGGTGCAGCACGCCGTCCGCGAGGACGGGCTGAACGTCGGCGCGACAATGCTGGCGTACCTCGCCGCGGAGAACGCGGGAGAGCGGCCCATGGGTTCCTTCGGCGCGGTCGTCGGGGCCACGCTCGGCGACCTCTCGTCCTACGACCTCGACATCAACGGACCTCTCCTGGCGCCCGGAGTCGGCGCGCAGGGGGCGACCCCGGCCGATCTTCGCGGGGTGTTCGGGGCGGCGCTGCGGAACGTGGTTCCGAACATCAGCCGAGGTGTTCTGCGTCACGGTCCCGGACTCGGCGCCCTCCGGGACGCATCGGACCGCTTCGCGGACGAGATCAGCGCCGCCGTGGCCGCCACCTGAGCATTCGTACAGGTCGGCGGAGTCCTCCGATGAGGCCGTTCCGGACGCCTTGAGACGGAATACATTCTCAAATCCGGGGCAGTATGACCGAAATATCCGACCTGGCGAAGGCTGACCAGGACTTTTCCGCTGTTCTCGCTGACTCTGGCGGACTTGGCCGCTAGTCTCCGACGAGAGTCAACGAGCGAGCGTGTTGCTCGTAGCTCACCAGGTGAGGGGCGATCAGGTTCCTCACCGGTCCGTATCCGACAGTTCGACATCCGAGGTGACGTAGGCGTGGCTCTTCCGCCCCTTACCCCTGAACAGCGCGCAGCCGCGCTCGAAAAGGCCGCCGCGGCTCGCCGGGAGCGGGCCGAGGTCAAGAATCGACTCAAGCACTCCGGCGCCTCCCTTCACGAGGTCATCAAGCAGGGCCGTGAGAACGACGTCATCGGCAAGATGAAGGTCTCTGCCCTGCTCGAATCGCTCCCGGGCGTGGGCAAGGTCCGCGCCAAGCAGATCATGGAGCGACTCGGTATCTCCGAGAGCCGCCGGGTGCGTGGCCTCGGCTCCAACCAAGTCGCCTCCCTGGAGCGCGAGTTCGGCAGCACCGGCTCCTGAGTCCTGGCACCCCGGGATTCCTGGAATAATCGCCGTATGGCTGCAACATTCCGGGGGACGACCCCCGAGCCCCCGGACGTACGTCCGCGGCTGACCGTGCTCTCCGGCCCTTCGGGGGTCGGCAAGAGCACGGTCGTCGCCCATATGCGCAAGGCACACCCCGAGGTCTGGCTCTCGGTGTCGGCAACGACCCGAAGGCCACGTCCCGGCGAGCGGCACGGCGTCCACTACTTCTTCGTCACCGACGAGGAGATGGACAAGCTGATCGCCAACGGCGAGCTCCTGGAGTGGGCCGAATTCGCCGGCAATCGCTACGGCACACCGCGTGCGGCTGTGCTGGAGCGGCTGGAGTCCGGCGAGCCGGTCCTCCTGGAGATCGACCTCCAGGGCGCCCGTCAGGTCCGCGAGTCCATGTCGGACGCCCTGCTGGTGTTCCTGGCTCCTCCCTCCTGGGAGGAGCTGGTGCGCAGACTGACCGGGCGGGGCACCGAACCGCCCGAGGTGATCGAACGCCGCCTGGAGGCGGCCAAGATCGAACTGGCTGCCGAGCCGGAGTTCGACGAGACCCTGGTCAACACCTCCGTCGAGGACGTGGCGCGCGAGCTGCTAGCCTTGACGGAAGTTGTGTGATCGTTTTCGATCCCATCCCACCTTTCGGAAGGCAGAGCGTGTCCTCTTCCATCACCGCGCCCGAGGGCATCATCAACCCTCCGATCGACGAGCTCCTCGAAGCCACCGACTCGAAGTACAGCCTGGTGATCTACGCGGCCAAGCGTGCCCGCCAGATCAACGCGTACTACTCGCAGCTCGGCGAGGGCCTCCTTGAGTACGTCGGTCCGCTCGTCGACACCCACGTCCACGAGAAGCCGCTCTCGATCGCCCTGCGTGAGATCAACGCGGGTCTGCTGACGTCCGAGGCCGTTGAGGGCCCCGCGCAGTAGTATTTTCAACTTTCGGTTGAATTGTCCACAGGCCCGACAGCGCGACTGTCGGGCCTGCGGTGTGTCATAGACGCGTACGCCGGGGAGCCGCGGCGTACGCGTTCCGAGTCGCGTATCGAGTCAGGGGAGGCCCGGTGGGCAAGCCGAAGGTCGTACTGGGGGTCAGTGGCGGCATCGCCGCGTACAAGGCCTGTGAGCTGCTGCGGAGGCTGACGGAGTCGGGCCACGACGTCCGCGTCGTCCCCACCGCCTCGGCCCTGCACTTCGTCGGCGCCGCAACCTGGTCCGCGCTCTCCGGCCACCCCGTGTCGACGGAGGTCTGGGACGACGTCCAGGAGGTCCCGCACGTCCGGATCGGCCAGCACGCGGACCTGGTCGTCGTGGCCCCGGCGACGGCCGACATGCTCGCGAAAGCGGCCCACGGCATCGCCGACGACCTGTTGACGAACACCCTCCTCACCGCCCGGTGTCCCGTCGTCTTCGCCCCCGCCATGCACACGGAGATGTGGGAGCACCCGGCCACCCAGGAGAACGTGGCGACACTGCGTCGCCGTGGCGCCCTCGTCGTCGAACCGGCCGTGGGACGCCTCACCGGCGTCGACACGGGCAAGGGGCGTCTGCCCGACCCGGCCGAGATCTTCGAGGTCTGCCGCCGGGTACTGGCCCGGGGCGTGACGGAACCCGACCTGGTCGGGCGGCACGTCGTCGTCAGCGCCGGCGGCACCCGCGAGCCTCTCGACCCCGTCCGTTTCCTCGGCAACCGCTCCTCCGGCAAGCAGGGGTACGCGCTCGCCCGTACGGCCGCCGTGCGGGGCGCCCGGGTCACGCTGATCGCCGCGAACGCCGGTCTGCCGGACCCGGCGGGCGTGGATGTCGTGCCCGTGGGGACGGCCGTCCAGTTGCGCGAGGCCGTACTGAAGGCGGCCGCGGACGCCGATGCCGTGGTGATGGCGGCGGCGGTCGCGGACTTCCGTCCGGCGGCCTACGTGACCGGAAAGATCAAGAAGAAGGACGGCGAGGACCCGGAACCCGTCACTCTGGTCCGGAATCCAGACATTCTCGCGGAGATCTCGGCCGACCGAGCCCGGGCCGGCCAGGTGGTCGTCGGCTTCGCGGCCGAGACGGACGACGTACTCGCCAACGGCCGTACGAAACTGCGCCGCAAGGGATGCGACCTGCTCGTCGTCAACGAGGTGGGGGAGCGCCGGACCTTCGGTTCCGAGGAGAACGAGGCCGTCGTGCTGGGCGCCGACGGCAGCGAGACCCTCGTACCGCATGGGCCCAAGGAGGCGTTGGCCGAGATCGTATGGGATCTGGTTGCCGGCCGCTTCGAGTGAACGGGTCGTCGCCCCCTTCACAGATCCCTGACGTCCCTCCTGCCTTGCATTTCGAGGCGTGGCGAGCCTGGCGTACACCGCTCGTCATTGGGCAGAATGCCCGTGCCGCAGGTCATGGCACTTCCGAGAGTCGAGACGGAGGGGCCGATGGCCGAGTGCGACCGATAAACTGTTCTCGGACGGACGCCGGGCGCAGCTCCCGACCCGTCCGCCAATGATCAGCCAGCAGCCGCTGCAACCCCAGGGAGCGTTGTGTCCCGTCGCCTTTTCACCTCGGAGTCCGTGACCGAAGGTCACCCCGACAAGATCGCTGACCAGATCAGCGACACGATCCTCGACGCGCTTCTGCGCGAAGACCCCACGTCCCGCGTCGCCGTCGAGACGCTGATCACCACCGGTCTGGTGCATGTGGCCGGCGAGGTCACCACCAAGGCGTACGCGCCCATCCCGCAACTGGTGCGCGACAAGATCCTGGAGATCGGCTACGACTCCTCGAAGAAGGGCTTCGACGGCGCCTCCTGCGGTGTGTCGGTGTCGATCGGCTCGCAGTCGCCGGACATCGCGCAGGGCGTGGACACGGCGTACGAGCAGCGGGTCGAGGGCGATGAGGACGAGCTCGACAAGCAGGGTGCCGGCGACCAGGGCCTGATGTTCGGCTACGCGACGGACGAGACCCCGGAGCTGATGCCGCTCCCGATCCACCTCGCGCACCGGCTCTCGCGCCGCCTGTCCGAGGTCCGCAAGAACGGGACGATCCCGTACCTGCGCCCCGACGGCAAGACCCAGGTCACCATCGAGTACGACGGCGACAAGGCGGTCCGCCTGGACACGGTCGTCGTCTCCTCGCAGCACGCGAGCGACATCGACCTGGACTCCCTCCTTGCCCCCGACATCCGCGAGTTCGTGGTGGAGGTCGAGCTGAAGGCACTCCTCGACGACGGCATCAAGCTGGAGACCGAGGGCTACCGGCTCCTGGTCAACCCGACCGGACGCTTCGAGATCGGCGGTCCGATGGGCGACGCGGGCCTGACCGGCCGCAAGATCATCATCGACACGTACGGCGGCATGGCCCGCCACGGCGGCGGCGCCTTCTCGGGCAAGGACCCGTCCAAGGTCGACCGCTCCGCGGCCTACGCGATGCGCTGGGTCGCGAAGAACGTCGTCGCCGCGGGCCTGGCCTCGCGCTGCGAGGTCCAGGTCGCGTACGCGATCGGCAAGGCCGAGCCGGTGGGCCTCTTCGTGGAGACCTTCGGCACGGCCAAGGTCGACGCCGACAAGATCGAGGCCGCGATCACGACGGTCTTCGACCTGCGCCCGGCCGCGATCATCCGCGACCTCGACCTGCTCCGCCCGATCTACGCCCAGACGGCGGCGTACGGCCACTTCGGCCGTGAGCTGCCCGACTTCACATGGGAGCGGACGGACCGGGTGGAGGCGCTGCGGAAGGCTGTGGGGCTGTAGAGCCTGCGGTTGCCGAGTCCCGGTGTCCCTCAGGGGGCGCCGGGCTTCCGCGTGTCCGGCTCAGCTCCGTGGACAACCGGTCTGTGCGATGTCCTGCGTGAGGTCGGCCAGAGACACCTCGGGGTTGAGCATCTTGACCACGGCGTCGGTCAGCGGACGCGAGGCGAAGACGTGGCGAAGGGCTGCCAGGTCGACCGGAACGCCGTAGTAGTCCTCGGTCCAGCCCTGAAACCCCGTCGTCGAACGATCGGCGAGCAGTCCGAACAGGGAACCGGCGCCGTCCGGGTCTCCCGGTGTGAGTGATCCCGGAGGACGCCTGTTGCGGGCAGTTGCCGAGCCATGTCATGAACGGTCATGTCGACATCCAAGCCGGTGGCTCTGACAGTGGGCGCGGGATCGTGGACTTCGGGCGCGGCCCGTTGTCAGTGTCGTTTGGTAAAAATGCAAGCGTGAGCAGCGAGAACGGGCAGGGGAGCGGAGAGAGCGGTGGGGCCCGGGGCGGCGACGGGGCGCCGCCCGAGCAGCTTGCGTTGATTCGGGAGAGCGTGCGGCAGGCCAGGGCGCCGCGGGCCAAGCCGCGGACCTGGCGGGGGGCGCCGCTGGCAAAGAATTTGCCCGTCGCGCGGGTGCTGGTCGACAAGGGTGTGCTGCATCTTGACCGGTACTTCGACTATGCCGTGCCTGAAGAGCTCGACGCCGAGGCGCAGCCCGGAGTCCGGGTGCGGGTCAGGTTCGGGGCCGGACGGCATCGGGTGCGGGACGGGCGGCGCGAGGGCGGGGGGCTCATCGACGGGTTCCTTGTCGCCCGGCTCGCCGAATCCGACTACTCCGGGCCGCTGGCCGCGCTGGCCCAGGTGGTGTCGCCCGAGGTCGTCCTGAGCGAGGAGTTGCTCTCGCTGGCTCGGGCCGTCGCCGATCGGTACGCGGGGAGCCTTGCCGATGTGCTGCAACTGGCCGTACCGCCGAGGAACGCTCGCGCCGAGAAGACGGTCTCCCCAGCGGCTCTGCCGGCGGCCGGGGCACCGGATGCGGGGTCCTGGGGGCGGTACGAGCGAGGGGGCGCGTTTCTCGAGGCGCTCGCCACCGGGGGTGCGCCGCGTGCCGTGTGGAACGCCCTGCCCGGGCCCGAGTGGAGCGAGGAGCTGGCGCGGGCCGTCGGTGCGACGCTCGCCTCCGGGCGCGGGGCGCTCGTCGTCGTGCCGGACGGGCGTGCCGTCGCGCGGGTCGACGCCGCCCTGACCTCGCTCCTGGGGGAGGGGCGCCACGCCGTGCTCACCGCCGACGCCGGGCCCGAGAAGCGGTACCGGGAGTGGCTCGCCGTGCGGCGGGGGGCCGTACGGGCCGTGGTCGGGACCCGGGGCGCCGTGTTCGCGCCCGTCCGGGATCTGGGGCTCGTCGCACTCTGGGACGACGGGGACGACAGTCACAGTGAGCCGCACGCGCCGCAGCCGCACGCCCGTGAAGTGCTGTTGCTGCGGGCCGCGCAGGACAAGTGCGCCTTTCTGCTGGGCAGTTGGAGCTGCACCGTGGAGGCTGCGCAGCTCGTCGAGAGCGGGTGGGCCCGGCCGCTGGTCGCCGCGCGGGAGCAGGTGCGGGCGGCTGCCCCGCTCGTCCGGACCGTGGGGGACGGGGATCTCGCCCGGGACGAGGCAGCCCGGGCCGCAAGGTTGCCGACGCTTGCCTGGCAGGTGGTGCGGGACGGGCTGAAAGACGGGCCGGTGCTGGTGCAGGTGCCCCGGCGGGGCTACGTACCGCGGCTGGCCTGCGCCCGGTGCCGGGAGCCCGCTCGGTGCCGGCACTGCGCCGGGCCGCTGGAGGCGCGGGACGCCGGGGCGCCGTGGTGCGTGTGGTGCGGGCGGGAGGAGACCGGCTGGCACTGTCAGGAGTGCGGCGGGTTCCGGCTGCGGGCGCAGGTCGTGGGCGCGCGGCGGACCGCCGAGGAACTGGGGCGGGCGTTTCCGGCCGTGCCGGTCCGGACGTCCGGGCGTGAGCATGTGCTGGACACGGTGCCGGGGACGCCCTCGCTCGTCGTCAGCACGCCGGGCGCCGAGCCCGTCGCGGAGGGCGGGTACGCGGCCGCCCTGCTGCTCGACGGCTGGGCCATGCTCGGGCGGCCCGATCTGCGGGCCGGGGAGGATGCGCTGCGGCGCTGGATGGCTGCCGCTGCGCTCGTACGGGGGCAGGGGACGCGGGGGGAGGGGGCGCCAGGGGGGACGGTGGTCGTGGTCGCCGAGCCCACCCTGCGGCCGGTGCAGGCGCTGGTGCGGTGGGATCCGGTCGGGCATGCCGTGCGGGAGCTCGCGGAGCGCGCGGAACTCGGGTTTCCGCCGGTGTCCCGGATGGCGTCCGTGGCCGGGACCGCGGAGGCCATCGCCGCGTTCCTCGCCGGCGCCGAACTGCCGGGGGACGCCGAGGTGCTGGGGCCGGTGCCGTTGCCGGTCACGGCGGTGGGGCGGCCCCGGCGGGCAGGGGCGCCGCCGCCTGGGGAGCAGTGGGAGCGGGCGTTGGTCCGGGTTCCGCCGGGAAGCGGGTCCGCGCTGGCCGCCGCGCTGAAGGGGGCACAGGCCGCACGGATGGCCCGGGCGGGGCGGGGCGGTGAGGAGAGCGTCTGGGTGCGGATCGATCCGCCCGACATCGGGTGAGCACCGGAGGTGGGGTGGGGGCTGCGTATGTCCGGGGCGGGACTGGCCGTGCGGACGAGGGTCGGGCGGGGCCCGGTGTGGGGGGCGTTGGGCAGGACCGAGGCGGGTGGGGGCGGCCGGGATCCGGCGTCGGGCGGAGCTGACCGCGTGCGGGGACCGGGCGTCGGCGTGACCGGACGTGGGTGCTGGCCGGGCCTCGGACGGGACTGGAGTACGGGTGGCGGTCGGCTGGGGATCCGGCATGCGGTGGGGGCCGCATCAGGTGGTGATCCGGCAGGGGGGTGTGCGGCGGAGCAGGTCGCCGTGGGGGCTCGCATGCCTCTGCCCTCCCGGGTGCGGTGCGGGAGGGCAGAGGGTGGGGTGGGGCGGTGGTTCGGGTCAGCCGTTGCGTGGGCCCGGGAAGGCCGTGGGCCTTGCCTCGTCGCGGAGCGTCGGGCTGCCCGCTGTCGGCTGGGTCGGCATCGAACGGGCCGCGGGGACCGTCGGCACCGTGGGGAGGCCGGTGCCGACGCCGCCGACCGTGGCGACGCCTACCGTGCGGGTGCCCGACGTCTCCGTGGCGCGCTCGGCGTCGGCCGCTGCCTGGGCGGCGGCGCGGCGGGCGCCGTAACGGCGGTGGACGGCCTGCTTGGTGACCCCCAGGGCCGAGCCCACCGCGTCCCACGAGAAGCCGAGTGAGCGGTCGAAGTCCACGGCGGCCGTGACCAGGGTTTCGACGCTGTCCCGCAGTTCCTGGGCGAGGCGGACGGTCGGGGCGGGGGCGCGTCCGTAGACGACGAAGCCCGTGGAGGGGCCGGAGCGCCGCGGGCGGTAGACGTTGCCCAACTGGGCGGTGAGGGTGCGCAGTGCGTCCACCTGCCGGCGGACCCGCTCGATGTCCCGCACCAGCAAGTGCAGGCTGGCCCGAGCCTGGGCGTCGTGGGTTGCGTGGTCGGCCATGAACAAGCCTCTCGAACCGGCGTTGAAAAGGATCGGGCTGCGCGATGTGCGGCCCGTTGTGGTCAACTCTTTCTTGACCAACGCGATTTTGCGTGAGTGGTCACGGTGCGGGGGCGTAGGGGTATATGCGTACGCCCCCTGGAGTGCGGTCATAGACTGGTGCGCTGCCGCAGAATCCCGTCCGAGAGGCCCACGCCCACCCATGAAGCTTGTCTTCGCTGGTACCCCTGAGGTCGCCGTTCCCGCTCTGGATGCCCTTGTCGCGTCGGGACGGCATGAAGTGGTCGCTGTCGTCACGCGGCCCGACGCGCCTGCCGGTCGGGGCCGGAGACTGGTCGCCAGTCCCGTGGCCCAGCGGGCGGAGGAGGCCGGCATCGAGGTGCTGAAGCCCGCCAGGCCCAGGGACGAGGCGTTCCTCGCGAGGCTCCGGGAGATCGGGCCCGACTGCTGTCCCGTGGTGGCGTACGGGGCCCTGCTGCCCCGCGTCGCCCTGGACATCCCCGCCCACGGCTGGGTCAACCTGCACTTCTCGCTGCTGCCCGCATGGCGCGGCGCGGCGCCCGTGCAGCACTCCGTCATGGCCGGCGACGAGATCACCGGCGCCTCCACCTTCCTCATCGAGGAGGGCCTCGACTCCGGCCCCGTCTACGGCACGGTGACCGAGACGGTCCGGCCCACCGACACCAGCGGCGACCTGCTGACACGGCTCGCCTTCGCCGGGTCGGGGCTGCTGGCCGCGACCATGGACGGCATTGAGGACGGCACCCTGAAGGCCGTACCGCAGCCCGCCGACGGAATCACCCTCGCGCCGAAGATCAGCGTCGAGGACGCCCACGTCGACTGGTCCGTGCCCGCCCTCCGGGCCGACCGCGTCGTGCGCGGCTGCACCCCCGCGCCCGGCGCCTGGACCGTGTTCCGGGGCGAGCGGCTCAAGCTCATCCACGTCACGCCCGTGCCCGAGCGCACCGATCTCGCTCCCGGCGTGCTGTCCGTGGGCAAGAACAACGTGTACGTCGGCACCGGGTCGTACGCCGTCGAGCTGCTGTGGGTCCAGGCACAGGGGAAGAAGCCGATGCGCGCCGCCGACTGGGCACGGGGCGTGCGGATCGCCGACGGCGAGGTTCTCGGCGCCTGAACCGTTCCCGCGGACCGTTCCTGTTCCCGTGCGGTACCGCGAGATTCGGGCGTGCCCCATTCGACGTACGCTGGAAACCGCACCCTTTTCCCATATCCGGAGCACCTTTTCGTGAGTGAGCAGCCCCGTCGGCCACACAAGCCCGGCAAGCCCTACCGTCGGCCCCAGAAGGACCCCGTCCGCATCCTCGCCTTCGAGGCCCTGCGGGCCGTCGACGAGCGGGACGCGTACGCCAACCTGGTGCTGCCGCCGCTGCTTCGGGCGGCCCGCGCGAAGGGGGACTTCGACGGGCGGGACGCGGCTCTCGCGACCGAGCTCGTGTACGGGACGCTGCGTCGGCAGGGAACCTACGACGCCGTCATCAGTGAATGCGTCGACCGGCCTCTGCGCGAGGTCGATCCGCCGGTGCTCGATGTGCTGAGCCTCGGGGTGCACCAGTTGCTCGGGACGCGGATTCCCGCGCACGCCGCCGTCTCCGCCTCCGTAGAGCTGGCCAGGGTCGTGCTCGGCGACGGGCGGGCCAAGTTCGTGAACGCCGTGCTGCGCAAGGTCGCCCAGCACGATCTCGACGGCTGGATCGAGCGGGTGGCGCCGCCCTACGACGACGATCCCGAGGACCATCTGGCCGTCGTGCACTCGCACCCCCGGTGGGTCGTCTCCGCACTGTGGGACTCGCTGGGCGGTGGACGCGCCGGTATCGAGGAGCTGCTCGCCGCCGACAACGAGCGGCCCGAGGTCACCCTGGTCGCCCGGCCCGGGCGGTCCACCACCGAGGAGCTGCTCCGCGAGGAGGCGGCGGTGGCGGGGCGCTGGTCGCCGTACGCCGTGCGGCTCGCCGAGGGCGGGGAACCCGGGGCCATCGACGCCGTACGGGACGGGCGGGCGGGAGTGCAGGACGAGGGCAGCCAACTCGTCGCGCTCGCCCTGGCCAACGCTCCGGTCGACGGGCCCGACAAGGCCTGGCTCGACGGGTGCGCCGGGCCCGGCGGCAAGGCCGCGCTGCTCGCCGCCCTCGCCGCGGAGCGGGGTGCGCTGCTCCTCGCCTCCGAGAAGCTGCCGCACCGGGCCGGACTGGTCGCCAAGGCGCTGGACGGCAATCCGGGCCCGTACCAGGTCGTCGTCGGGGACGGGACCCGGCCGCCGTGGCGGGCCGGCAGTTTCGACCGGGTGCTGATGGACGTGCCCTGCACCGGACTCGGGGCACTGCGCAGGAGGCCCGAGTCCCGCTGGCGGCGACGCCCCGAGGATCTGGACGGCTTCGCGCCGCTGCAGCGCGCGCTGCTGACCACCGCGCTGGAGTCGGTCCGCGTCGGCGGGATCGTCGGCTACGCCACCTGCTCACCGCACCTCGCCGAGACCCGGGCCGTCGTCGACGACGTCCTCAAGCAGCATCCTCAGGCCGAACTCGTCGACGCCCGGCCGCTGTTGGAGGGCGTGAGCGACCTCGGTGACGGTCCCGACGTACAGCTGTGGCCGCATCTGCACGGGACCGACGCCATGTATCTGGCCCTCATCCGCCGGACCGGTTGACCTCCGGGGCGGGCTCCGGAGCCGTCGCCCCGCCGTCCTGCTTGGCCAGCCGGTGCGGCCACCACACCTTCGGGCCCACGTCCAGGAACAGGGCCGGGACCAGCACCGACCGGACCACGAACGTGTCCAGGACCACGCCCAGGGCCACCGCGAAGCCGATCTCCGCGAACGCCACCATGGGCAGCGTGCCGAGGGCCGCGAACGTGCCGGCCAGGACCAGGCCCGCCGAGGTGATGACCGCGCCGGTCGTCGACAGGCCGGTCACCACACCCTTGCGGGTGCCCTGGCGGGCCGACTCCTCGCGGATACGGGTGGTCAGGAAGATGTTGTAGTCGATGCCCAGCGCCACCAGGAACACGAAGACGAAGAGCGGGAAGTCCGTCGACTCGCCCGCGTAGTCGAACAGGTGGCGGAAGGCCAGGGCGCTGATGCCCAGTGCCGCCGCAAAGGACAGCACCACCGTGCCGATCAGCAGCAGCGGGGCGATCAGGGCGCGGAGAAGGGCGCAGAGGATCAGCAGGACCACCGCCAGGACCAGCGGGATGATCAGCATGTTGTCGTGCGTCGTCGCCCTGTCCATGTCCAGCAGGGCCGCCGTGCCACCGCCCACCTGGGCGTCCGCGTCCGGCACCGCGTGCACGGCGTCCCGGACCCGCTCCACCGTCTGTTTCGCGGCCTCGCTGTCCGCGGGGGCGGTCATCGTGGCCTCGAACAGCACCTTGCCCTCGAAGGAGGACTTCGTGCCCGGTGGCAGCCCGAGGGACGTGGGCACCACGCCACGCGTCTCCGCGACCGCCCGGCCGACCTGCTGGGCCTGTGCCTGGTTGCTGATGACGACGAGCGGATCGCCGCTGCCCGCCGGGAAGTAGCGCGCCGACACCTCCTGGCCGACGATCGAGTCCGGTTTGTCGGTGAAGGCGTCGGCGTTGCTCAGGCCCTCGGCACGCAGCTGCATCAGGCCGAACGAGCAGGCGACCAGGGCTGCCGCCGTGATCCCCCAGATCATGCGCGGCCGGCGGGCGATGCTCCGGCCCATCCGGCCCCACAGGCCGCGTTCGGTCGGGTCGGGCGAGCCGTTGTGCGGGATCACCGGCCAGAAGATCCAGCGCCCGCAGATCACCAGGAGGGCGGGGAAGAGCGTCATCATGGCCAGCAGGGCCACGGCCACGCCGATCGCTGCCACCGGGCCGAGGCCGCTCGTGGAGTTCATCTCGGCGGCCACCAGCACCAGCATGCCGAGGACGACCGTCGCGCCCGACGCGATGACGGCGGGGCCCGCGCGGTGCAGGGCGAGTGCCATCGCCTCGTGGCGGTCCTCGTGCCGGCGCAGCTCCTCCCGGTAACGGGCGACCAGGAGCAGGGCGTAGTCCGTCCCCGCGCCGAACACCAGCACGGTGAGAATGCCCGCGCTCTGGCCGTTCACCGTCAGGCCCGCGTGTTCGGCGAGGAAGTAGATCAGTGCCTGCGCGGTGAACAGGGACGCGACCACTGCCAGCAGGGGTACCAGCAGCAGGGTGGGGCTGCGATAGGTGAGCAGGAGCATGACGACGACCACGCCCATCGCCGCAAGCAGGAGCGTCGAGTCGATGCCCTCGAAAGCCTCCGAGAAGTCCGCCGACGTACCGCCGGGACCCGTGACGTGCACGGCCAGCCCGGCCGCACCGGTACCCGCGGCGGCCCGGATGGAGTCGACGGCGGGCGCGATCCGCTCCCAGCCCTTCTCGTCCATCGTGATGGGTACGAAGATCTGTGCGGCCCGAGGATCGGAGGCGCGGTCGTACACCGGGCCCCGGGTCTCCGCGCCCCGGACGCCGTGGTCCCGCAGTTTCTCCAGCTGCGCCGCGTCCTCGGTGATCCGGGCCCGGTCCGCCGCCGTGAGGCCGCTCTCGCGCGCGTAGACGACGATCGCGGGGATCTGCTCCGGCCTGAAGTCCTCGGAGAGACGCAGGACCTGGGTGGATTCCGCGGACCCCGGCAGCCAGGACGCGGCGTCGTTGTCCTGGGCGTCGGCGAGCTTCTGGGCGAACGGCGCTGTGAGTATGAGCAGCACGAGCCACAGACCCAGCACGACCCATTTGGCGCGCCGGCCGCAGACGTAGTGGCCGATTCCCGGTTGCTGTTTTCGATGTTTCTCCGTCATGGCCACCCCCGCAGCCGTGTGTGCAGCCCGTGGGCCGCCCAGCATGGCATGGCGCGCCCGGGTACAACATCCGATGAACGCCCTGGTTCTGGACCGGCGTGAACAGTAGGCACCGGGCATGGGAGGCTTGGGGCATGGCCGTGCAGATCAACCCCAGTATCCTGTCCGCAGACTTCGCCCGGCTCGCCGATGAGGCGAGGGCGGTCGAGGGGGCGGACTGGCTTCATGTCGATGTGATGGACAACCATTTCGTACCGAACCTCACGCTCGGTGTGCCGGTCGTGGAGTCCCTGGCCCGGGCGACGGACACCCCTCTGGACTGCCATCTGATGATCGAGGACCCCGATCGATGGGCGCCGCAGTACGTGGAAGCGGGGGCCGGTTCCGTCACCTTCCATGTGGAGGCCGCCGCCGCTCCGGTACGGCTCGCCCGCGAGATCCGGGCCAAGGGTGCCCGGGCCTCCATGGCCCTCAAGCCCGCGACCCCGATCGAGCCGTACGAGGACCTGCTGCCCGAACTCGACATGCTTCTGGTCATGACGGTCGAGCCGGGTTTCGGCGGCCAGGCGTTTCTCGACATCATGCTCCCCAAGATTCGCCGCACCCGCGAGTTGATCAGCAAGCACGGCCTTGAGCTGTGGCTCCAGGTCGACGGCGGAGTCGCCGCCTCCACCATCGAGCGCTGCGCCGAGGCCGGTGCGGACGTCTTCGTCGCGGGATCGGCGGTCTACGGTGCCTCGGAGCCGGCCGAGGCGGTACGTGCACTACGCACCCAGGCGCAGGCGGCGACCGCCGGTGCCTCCTGGGCGTGCGGCCACTGAGCCAAGGGAACGTGAACGACGTACTTCCGGGCAGATCAAGCACTCGGGATCTGCAAGGATGAACGGCGAATCCAGAATGTGAACAGCAGCGATGTGAAGAGCAGTGAGGAGATCGCCGTGTCGGGTATGTCGGCTGGCCGGTCAGCCATGCGGATGGGACCCGCTGAGCTGGTGCAGGCGGCGGCCATGGCCCGCCGCTTCTACCTGGAGGGCAAGTCCAAGATCCAGATCGCCGAGGAGTTCGGCGTCAGCCGCTTCAAGGTGGCCCGGGTCCTGGAGACCGCCCTCGAACGGGATCTGGTGCGGATCGAGATCCGTGTCCCGGCCGAACTGGACGCCGAGCGCTCGGACGCGCTGCGTGCCCGGTACGGCCTCAGGCACGCGGTCGTGGTCGAGTCCCCGGCCGAGGCCTCCGAGGAGTCCCCCGATCCCGAGAACCTCGGTGAAGTGGCCGCCGACCTGCTCGGCGAACTGGTCGACGAAGGCGATGTGCTCGGCCTCGCCTGGGGCCGGTCAACGATCCACATGGCGGCGGCCCTCGACCGGCTGCCGCCCTGCACGGTGGTCCAGCTGACGGGTGTGTACGACGCCGGAACCGCCGAGCGCGGCTCGGTCGAGGCGGTGCGCCGCGCCGCCCAGGTGTCCGGCGGCGACGCCCACCCCATCTACGCCCCGATGCTGCTGCCCGACGCGGCCACCGCCGCCGCGCTGCGCAACCAGACCGGGATCGCCCGCGCCTTCGAGTACTTCGACAAGGTGACGGTCGCCTGCGTCTCCATCGGCTCCTGGGAGGCCGGTATCTCGACGGTGCACGACATGCTCAGCGACGAGGAACGCAGCCACTACGTGTCCCTGGGTGTCGCCGCCGAGATGTCCGCGCACCTCTTCGACGCCGACGGGCGCAGGGTCGGCCGGGACCTGGGCGAGCGGTGCATCACCGTCAAGACCGACCAGCTCCGCCGGGTCCCGGAGGTCGTCGCGATCGCGGGCGGGCGGCGCAAGGCCGCCGCGATCGACGCGGTGCTGCGTTCCGGGCTGGTCACCAGCCTGGTCACGGACACCTCGGCCGCGGACTACCTGATGACGGCGGGTCCGACGCCGAAGCCGGCGCTCAACAGGGCGGACCCGGACGGGATCTGACGGGATGTGAAGGTGCGGGCGGTGCCCGGGTTCCCTTCGGGGCCCGGGCGCCGCTCTGTTCAGGGGATGCGCAGGGGGACGTCCGCGGTCCTCAGCCGTGCTCGTCGCCCTCCGGGTCCACGTGCGGCAGCATCCGGTCGAGCCAGGAGGGCGTCCACCAGGCGTGACTGCCCAGCAGCGTCATCACCGCAGGCACCAGCAGCAGACGTACGACCGTCGCGTCGATGAGCACACTCACGGCGAGCCCCAGGCCGAGCATCTTCACCACCACGTTGTCGCTCACGACGAACGCTGCGAAGACGCTCACCATGATCAGGGCCGCGCAGGTGATCACCCGGGCTGTGATCTCCAGTGCGTGGGCCACGGACGCCCGCGCGTCGCCGGTGCGCAGCCAGGCCTCGTGGACGCGGGAGAGCAGGAAGATCTCGTAGTCCATGCTGAGCCCGAAGATGATCGCGAACATCATCATCGGCACATAGCTCTCGATGGGCACCTTGCCCGTCACGCCCAGCGCCGGCCCGCCCCAGCCCCACTGGAAGACGGCCACGACGACACCGTACGAGGCCGCGATCGACAGGACGTTGAGCACAGCCGCCTTCAGCGCCACCAGCAGGCCCCGGAAGACGGCCAGGATGATCAGGAAAGCGAGGGCGACGACCACGCCGATGATCAGCGGGAGACGGCTCGCGACGATGTCACGGAAGTCGACCTGGGCGGCGGTCGTGCCCGTCACATAGCCGTGCGCCGCCGTTCCGGACACGGCCTCGGGCAGGGTCTCGTCGACCAGACGGTTGGTCAGGTCGGTGGTGGTACGGCTCTGCGGCGCTTCCTTGGAGTAGACCGTGCCGACCAGCACGTCCCCGTCCTCGGTCGCGGTGAGCGGGGTGACGGTGGCGGCGCCCGGTACGCCCGTCAGCGAATTGGACGCCTTCGAGGCGAGGGCGGAGCGCTGGTCGGAGGGCACCTTCGTCTGGTCGATGACAACGGTCAGCGGGCCGTTGGAGCCGGGGCCGAAGGACTGGGCCATGATGTCGTACGCCCGCCGGTCCGTGAACGACGTCGGATCGGCGCCGTCCCCGATATGGCCGAGCTGGATGGACAGCACCGGGATCGCCAGCACCAGCACCGTCACGACCCCGCCGGCCAGGAACCACCAGGGGCGCCGCTCGACGCGCTGCGCGTAGCGGTGCCAGGCGCCCTGTCCCTCGGCCCCGGCATCGCCGCCGGCTTCGGCGACCGGGCGGCGCACCCGGTAACGGTCGATACGGCGGCCGATGAGCCCCAGCAGGGCCGGGACCAGGGTGAGGGCGCCCACGACCGCGGAGACCACCGTCACGGCGGCTGCCACGCCCAGCTTGCCGATGAAGGTGACCCCGGAGACGGACAGCCCGGCCAGCGCGACGATCACCGTGCATCCGGAAACCAGGACGGCCCGCCCGCTGGTGGCGGTGGCCCGGCCCGCGGCCCGCACCGGATCGTCGCCGTCCATCAGGTTCTGCCGGTGCCGGGTGATCAGGAACAGTGCGTAGTCGATGCCGACGCCCAGGCCGATCATCGTGGCCAGCGTGGGGGAGACCGTGGCGAAGGTGAACGCCGCCGCGAGCAGACCCAGGCACGCCAGTCCGCCGATCACGCTGATCAGCGCGGTGAGCAGGGGGATGCCGGCGGCGAGCACACTGCCGAAGCCGACCAGCAGGACCACGATCGCCACCGCGAAGCCGATCAGCTCGCTGACCCGGTCGTCGGCGGCGGGCCGGGCCAGCTCGCCCAGCGGTCCGCCGTACTCGACCTGTACTCCGGCCGCCCGCAGTGACTGCACCGAGTCGTCGACGCCGTCGAGGTAGTCGTCGTCGAGGGTGGAGGGCTGGACGTCGAAGCGGACGGTGATGTAGCCGGTCTTCGCGTCGGTGGAGAGCGGGCCGACGGTCTCCTTGCCCGTGGGTTGTGATCCCGGCGGTGGCAGCGGGTTCTGGACGGACAGGACGTGCGGAAGTTTCTGCAGGTCGGCGACCGTCTGGGACATCTGTGTGGACACGGAGGTCAGGGGCTTGGCCGAGTCCCGCAGCACGATCTGGCTGCCGTAGCCACCGGCCGCCGGATCGTGCTTCTTCAGGACGTCCAGGCCCTGCTGCGACTGGACCCCGGACAGGGAGAAGTTGTCGGAGTAGTCACCGCCGAAGGAACGGTTGAGCACCTGGAGCGCGGCGAGCGCGACCAGCCAGGCCACGATGACGATCACGAAGTGCCGGGCACACCACTCGCCCAGCCGGCGCAGTCTCCCGCGCGTGTCCTTGTGTCCTCCTGATGCTGGTACTGGCGTTGCTGTCGACGATGACATGCGCGGCTCCCGCCGGAGACTGGCCGATCTCCTTCATTGAACGACTCGCCGATCAACGTGTCCTGTCGGGAGGCTGCCGCACGCGTTGTCGTTGTCATCGGGCCGGGCGGTGGGATCTACTACAGCGATGATCACTTCGCCCCTTCGCGACTCCTCACGGCGGTACTGAGATGACCGACCATCCGCTCGCCCCGGTGCTCGCGGGCAGCGCACCCGCCGGTGTCCTGTCCTGGCCCGCAGCCCTGCCGGCGGAACGCGCGCTGGAAGCCGCCCGTGAGGCGGGCTGGGAGGCCGCCGACCTCGACCTCGCCGGCGTCTCGGACAAGGCCGGGCTGATGACGGCCTGCGCCACCGCGCTGCGCTTCCCGGACTACTTCGGCGCGAACTGGGACGCCCTGGCGGACTGTCTCGGCGACCTGGCGTGGTGGCCCGCGAGCCGTGGCCGGCTCATCCTCGTCCGGAACTGGCAGGAGTACGCGGCGGCCCGGCCCGAGGAGTGGAGCATGCTCCAGGAGATCTTCGCCGACGCCGCCGCGAGCTGGCGGGAGACGGAGACGGGGCTGGCGGTGGTGATGGTGCTCGCCTGACGCCTCCGCCCTTCGTTCGGCGTCTGTCCCTCGTCGGATGCCACGAGCCGGTCGGCGATCCGTCTGGACGATCCGACCAGGCGGTTTCAGGTCACCGGCATGGGACAATGAGGTACGTGCTCTTCCCCCTGGCTGTCCTGTCCGGGGGCCGCCTCTGATCGACCGGGATGTGCAGCACGTGCGTTTCCTCAACGACATCCAGCCCCCGTACGACCTGACGTACGACGACGTCTTCATGGTTCCCAGCCGTTCCGCCGTCGGCTCCCGGCAGGCCGTGGACCTCGGCTCCCCGGACGGTACGGGTACGACGATCCCGCTGGTCGTCGCCAACATGACCGCCATCGCGGGCCGCCGGATGGCGGAGACGGTCGCGCGGCGCGGCGGGCTCGTCGTCATCCCGCAGGACATCCCGATCGAGGTCGTCACCGACGTCATCGCCTGGGTGAAGAGCCGTCACCTCGTCCTCGACACGCCGATCGTGCTGGCCCCCCACCAGACCGTCGCCGACGCCCTCGCCCTGCTGCCGAAGCGGGCGCACAACGCGGGTGTGGTCGTCGACGCCGAGCGGCGGCCGGTGGGTGTGGTCACCGACGCCGACCTGTCCGGTGTGGACCGCTTCACCCAGCTCTCCGAGGTCATGTCCAAGGACCTGCTGCTCCTCGACGCCGACATCGACCCGCGTGAGGCGTTCAACCGTCTCGACGGCGCCAACCGCCGGTACGCGCCCGCCGTCGACGCCGACGGCAAGCTCGCCGGCATCCTCACCCGCAAGGGCGCCCTGCGTGCCACCCTCTACACGCCGGCCACGGATGTGAACGGCAGGCTGCGGATCGCGGCGGCCGTCGGCATCAACGGCGACGTGGCCGGGAAGGCGCAGCAACTGCTCGACGCGGGCGTCGACACGCTCGTCATCGACACCGCGCACGGCCACCAGGAGTCGATGCTCAGCGCTGTCAAGCTGGTCCGCGACCTCGACCCGCACGTCCCGATCGCCGCGGGCAACATCGTCGCCGCCGAGGGCGTCAAAGACCTGGTCGAGGCGGGCGCCGACATCATCAAGGTGGGCGTCGGACCGGGCGCCATGTGCACCACCCGCATGATGACGGGTGTGGGCCGGCCGCAGTTCTCGGCGGTCCTGGAGTGCGCGGCGGAGGCGACGAAGTACGGCAAGCACGTGTGGGCCGACGGCGGGGTACGCCACCCGCGCGACGTCGCGATGGCGCTGGCCGCCGGTGCCTCCAACGTCATGGTCGGCTCCTGGTTCGCGGGGACGTACGAATCCCCGGGCGACCTCCAGCAGGACGCCGCCGGGCACCTCTACAAGGAGTCCTTCGGCATGGCCTCGGCCCGTGCGGTGCGCAACCGGACCTCGGAGGAGTCGGCGTACGACCGGGCCCGCAAGGCGCTGTTCGAGGAGGGCATCTCCACGTCCCGGATGTTCCTCGACCCGGCCCGTCCGGGCGTCGAGGACCTGATCGACTCGATCATCGCGGGCGTCCGCTCCTCCTGCACCTACGCCGGCGCCAACTCCCTCGCGGAGTTCGCCCAGAAGGCCATCGTGGGCATCCAGAGCGCCGCCGGTTACGCGGAGGGCAAGCCGCTCCACGCCAGCTGGAGCTGACGCGGCCGTGCTGAACGATCTCGACGAACGTATCGTGCGCGCCCTCGCCGAGGACGCGCGTCGCTCCTACGCGGACATCGGGCAGTTGGTCGGGCTGTCCGCGCCCGCTGTGAAACGGCGTGTGGACCGGTTGCGGGAGAGCGGTGCGATCACCGGGTTCACCGTGCGGGTGGACCCGGCGGCGCTGGGGTGGGAGACGGAGGGGTTCGTCGAGATCTACTGCCGGCGGAACACGTCGCCGGAGACGATTCAGCGGGGGCTGGAGCGTTATCAGGAGGTGGTGGCCGCGTCCACCGTCACGGGGGAGGCGGATGCGGTGGTGCAGGTTTTCGCCTCTGACATGCGGCACTTCGAGCGGGTGCTTGAGCGTATTGCCGGGGAGCCTTTCGTTGAGCGGACCAAGTCCGTGTTGGTGCTGTCTCCGTTGCTGCGCAGGTTCTCTTCCGGGTCGCCTGCATAGGTGCCTCGGGGGGCTTGGCCGGCGGGTGCGGGTCGGGTGTGGCCGGTCGCGCGGTTCCCCGCGCCCCTTTCCGGCAACTCCGCAGCGCCCCTTGGAAGTTGCCCTTACTCGGCTGTCTTTCTCGCCAGGGCGTTGTTCCCGATGGAGTTGTGGACGCTGAAGCTCACCGCGTCGCCCCGGTAGCGGTCGTCGGACCACTCCACCGGGCGGCCTTCTCGTGTCGTCGTGACGCGGCGGACGCGTAGGAGGGGGCTCGTGCGGCGGATGTCCAGGAGATCGGCGTCCTGGGCGCCGGCTGCCACCGCGTCGATGACGTGTTCGCCGTATGCGAAGACCAGACCCGTTTCCTCGAAGAGGCGTTGGGTGACCGAGGGGCAGTCCGGTTCGAGGGGTTCGACGGACGGGGCGATCCAGTCGGCGTAGACCGTGCGTTCCAGGAGGACCGGTTCGCCGTCCAGGCCGCGTACGCGCAGGACGTGCAGGACTCCTGCCTTCTCGCGGAGTTGGAGGCGGATCGCGTCCTCCGTCGTCGCCGGGCGGTACTCCTGGTGCACCACCAGGCCCGTCGCCTCGCGGCCCATCGCGCGGGCCCACTGGGCGAAGCTGCGCAGTTCCTCGAACGTCTGGCTGCGGCGGGTGGCCAGGACGACCCGGCGGGCGCCCTGGCGGGAGCCGATCAGGCCCTCGGCCGTCAGGGCCGCCACTGCCTGGCGGACCGTGCCGCGGGCCACGCCGTAGTGGGCGGCGAGTTCTGTCTCCGGGGGCAGACGGCTGCCGACCGTGTACTGCTCGCGGTCGATCGCCCGGCGCAGTTCGTCGGCGATCTCCTCGTGTCGCGCCGTCATGCTCCCCCTCCGGGTTCGTCGCTGTGCACAGCGTGAGCAGCCTAATCGACATCCGCGACCGGTCGACGAGCCGTCGGATTGTGCAGGGAATCGGCGGTCAGCGTTTCGCCAGTGTTTACGGGCGCGATACCAGCGGAGGGCGTACTGAGGCGAACTTGTTCAGACAAGTTGTTCGCACTGCCTCACCCCTCGTGCGCACCCCTGGAGAGACCGTGAACGTGTCCCTGCCGATTACAGCCGTCCGCGGCGGCGCCCTCGCCGTCGTAGCCGCGCTCGCCCTGAGCGCCTGCGGCGCGGCCCCCGACGACACGTCGACCACCGCGAACGGCAAGAGCGCGGCAACCGCGACCTCCGCGGCCGACTTCGGCGGCATGGCCGAACTGATCACCGCCGCCAAGAAGGAGGGCACGCTGCACGCCATCGCGCTGCCCCGCGACTGGGCCAACTACGGCGCCCTGATCGACGGTTTCCAGAAGAAGTACGGCATCAAGATCGAGGTCGAGAACCCCGACGGCTCAAGTCAGGACGAGATCAACGCCGTTACCTCCCGGAAGGGCCAGGACCGGGCCCCCGACGTGCTCGACCTCGGGAGTTCCTTCGCGCTGAGTGCCGCCCAGCAGGGGCTGCTCGCGCCCTACAGGGTCGCCTCCTTCGCCGACATTCCCGAGGGGCAGAAGGACCCGGAGGGGCGGTGGTTCAACGACTACGGCGGTTACATCTCCATCGGGTGCGACGCCAAGCGGGTGAAGACCTGTCCCACCTCCTTCGCAGATCTGCTGAAGCCCCAGTACAAGGGGCAGGTCGCCCTCAACGGCAATCCCACCAAGTCCGGCTCGGCCTTCGGCGGCGTCTGGGCGGCCTCGCTCGCCAGTGGTGGTTCCTTCGACGACATCCAGCCCGGCCTCGACTTCTTCGCCAAGCTGAAGAAGAACGGCAACTACACGCCCGTCGAGTCCAGCCCGGCCACCGTCGAGAAGGGCGAGACGCCGATCAGCATCGACTGGGACTACCTCAACGCCGGCTACGCCGACGAGTTCACGTCCAAGGGCGTCGACTGGACGGTGGCCGTGCCCAGCGACGGCGAGTTCTCCCAGTACTACTCCCAGGCCATCAACAAGGACGCCCCGCACCCGGCCGCCGCCCGGCTGTGGCAGGAGTACCTCTACAGTGCCGAGGGTCAGAACCTCTGGCTCAAGGGGTACGCCCGGCCGGCCCTGATGACCGCCATGGAGAAGGCCGGCACGCTCGACAGGACCGCCGCCGCCAAGCTGCCCGAGGTCTCCGGCACGCCCTCCTTCCCGACCGAGGCCCAGCAGAGCAAGGCGAAGACCGTGCTGGCCGAGGGCTGGGGCAAGGCCGTCTCCGGATGACCGCCACCCTCACGCGGGTCGACGTGGCGCCCGCCGCTTCCGTGAAGCGGCGGCGCCGTGCCCCCGGCTGGCTCGCCGTACTGCCGCTGCTCGTGTTCGTCGCGGTCGCCTTCGGGGTGCCCGCCCTCGCCATGCTGAACGGCGCCTTCACCGTCAAGGACCAGGCCACCGGCGCCACTTCGTACACCACCGCCAATCTGGCCGACTCCCTCCAGGGCGCGTATCTCACCGCGCTGCTCGGCAGTGTCAAGCTGTCCGCCGTGTCGGCGCTCCTGGCGACCGTCCTCGGGCTGCTGCTCGCCCAGGCCGTGGTGACCTCCCGGTTCCGGGCGCTGCGCGAGGCCGTGCTCACGGCCTCCGGTGTCCTCGCCAACTTCGGCGGGGTGCCGCTGGCCTTCGCCTTCGTCGCCACCCTCGGCAACTCGGGTGTGCTGACCAGGCACTTGGGACTGGCGGACAAGGGGTGGAGTCTCTACAGCTTCTGGGGACTGGTGATCGTCTACCTGTACTTCCTGATCCCGCTGATGGTCCTCACGATCACGCCCGCGCTCGACGGACTCCGGTCCCAGTGGCGCGAGGCCGCGCGGAACAACGGGGCCACCAACGTCCAGTACTGGCAGCACGTCGCCCTGCCCGTGCTGCTGCCCTCGCTGCTCGGCGGGTTCGTGCTGCTCTTCGGCAGCGCCTTCGCCGCGTACGCCACCGCCGCGGCCATGGTGGGCAGTTCGGTCCCCCTGGTCACCCTTCAGATCGCCGACGCCATCTCCGGCAACGTGCTGGTCGGCCAGGAGAACGTGGCGCTCGCCCTCAGCCTCGACATGGTTCTGATCGCCGGCCTGGTCATGGCCGTGTACCTGCCCCTGCAACGGAGGAGCGCGCGATGGCTCACCTGAACCTGTGGCGCTGGGTGGTCCTGGCCGGCGCCGCGGTCTACTTCCTCGTCCCGCTCGCCGCGTCGGTGATCTTCACCGTCGATGTGCCGGGCGAGGGCGTCAGCTTCGACGCGTACGGCGAGATCGTCGGCGCCGACGGCTTCCTGCCCGGAGTGGTGCTCTCCCTCGAACTGGGCGCTGCCACCATCGCCGTGGTCCTGCTGCTGATGGTGCCCGCGATGGTCGCGCTGCGGCTCGGCGCGCCCCGGCTGCGGCCGGTCGTCGAGGTGATCTGCTCGCTGCCCCTGGTGGTCCCGCCGATCGCCTTCGTCGCCGGGATCTCGACAGTTCTCAAGTGGGGCCCCGAACACCTCTCCCGTACGCCCCTGTTCCAGACCCTCGTCGCCATCCAGAACCCCGACTTCCCCGTCGTCCTCGTCCTCGCCTACGTCGTGATGGCGCTGCCCTTCGTCCACCGGGCACTGGACGCCGGGCTGCGCGCGATCGACGTCCGCACACTGGTCGAGGCCGCCCGCAGTTGCGGTGCGAGTCCGGTACAGGCGCTGGTGGCGGCCGTGCTGCCCAACCTGCGCGGAGCGCTGCTCAACGCCTCCTTCCTCACGCTGGCCCTGGTGCTGGGCGAGTTCACGGTGGCCCAGTTGCTCGGCTTCCAGCCGTTCGCCGTATGGATCTACAGCGTCGGCGGCTCGCAGGCCCAGCTCTCCGTCGCCGTGTCCGTGCTCAGCCTGCTCGTCACCTGGGCCCTCCTCCTCGCGCTCGCCGGGCTCGGCGGGCGTTCCCGAACCGCCGCCGCCAAGGGATGAACCACATGACGCTCGACAAGGCCGCCACTGTCGAATTCCGGGGCCTGCGAAGGGAGTTCGGTCCGACCGTAGCCCTCGACGGACTCGACCTCGACGTACGGCCGGGAGAACTGCTTGCGCTGCTCGGCCCCTCCGGCTGCGGCAAGACCACCGCACTGCGCATGCTCGCCGGGTTCGAACACCCCGACTCCGGCGCGGTATTGGTGGACGGGGAGGACGTCACCCAGGTCCCGGCCCACCGCCGGGACGCCGGGATGGTCTTCCAGTCCTACAGTCTCTTCCCGCACCTCAGCGCCCTCGACAACGTGGCCTTCGGGCTTCGGATGCGCAAGGTGCGTGTGTCCGAACGGCGGTCCCGGGCAGCCATGTTGCTCGAACTCGTGGGCCTCACCGACAAGGGCGAGCGGTTTCCGCACCAGCTCTCCGGCGGCCAGCAGCAGCGCGTCGCCCTGGCCCGCGCACTCGCCCTGCGCCCGCGGGTACTGCTCCTCGACGAGCCGCTCTCGGCGCTCGACGCCAAGGTGCGGCTGAACCTGCGCGAGGAGATCCGGCGACTCCAGCAGGAACTCGGCATCACCACCCTGTTCGTGACGCACGATCAGGAAGAGGCACTGTCCATGGCCGACCGGGTCGCCGTGATGCGGTCCGGGCGACTCGAACAGTGCGCTGCCCCCGCCGAGTTGTACGGCCGGCCCGCCACCGCATTCGTCGCCGAGTTCGTCGGCACGATGAGCCGGATTCCGGGGCGGCTGGCCGGAGACATGGCCGAGGTGTTCGGGCAGCGGCTCCCGGTCGACGGCGAGGCGCCGGACGCCGTCGAGGTCGATGTGCTGGTGCGGCCCGAGGCGGTCCGCGTCGGCGCCGACCCGGCGGGCGGCGCGCGCGTCGTGGCCACGGCGTTCCTCGGCGCGGTCACCCGGATCACCGTCCGGCTCGGGGACGGCACCGAGGTGAAGGCCGACCTGCCCGCGCACGAGGCCGCCACGCTGGGTGCGGGAGCCGCCGTACACGTGTCGCTGCCGGAGCGGCCGGTGCTGGTGGCAGAGCGTGGGAACCACCCGTGAGTCCATGAGTTCGCGAGTCCGGAAACTGTGAGTTCGCGAGTTTGCGAGAGAGAGAAACGTGACCCCCCACATCCCCCACCCGCCCCAACTCCAGCTCCAGGCGGTCCTGTTCGACATGGACGGCACGCTCGTCGACACCGAGCGCTTGTGGTGGGAGGCGGTCGAGCAGGTTGCCGGGAGGCCACTGACCGTGGCGGACCAGCCGGAGGTCCTGGGCCGGCCCGTCGAGCACACGGCCGGCTGGCTGGCCGCCGCCACGGGCACGGAGGCCGCGCAGCTCGCCGCCGAACTGCACCGGGAGTTCGCGGCCCGCGTCCGCACCGGCATCGTGCCCCGCCCGGGCGCCCTCGACCTGCTCGACGCACTCGCCCGGGCCGGTGTACCCACCGCCCTGGTCACCGCATCCCCGCGGGCCGTCGCCGACACCGTGCTCGAAGCGCTGGGAGCCACCCGCTTCGCGGTCTCCGTGACCGCCGACGACACCGAGCACACCAAGCCCGCCCCCGACCCGTACCTCGCCGCCTGTCGCGCCCTGGGCGTCGACCCGGCGGCCTGTGTCGCCGTCGAGGACACCGAGACGGGCGTCACCTCGGCCGAGTCGGCGGGCTGCGCGGTGCTCGCCGTGCCGTCGCTCGCGCCGATCGAGGCGGCACCCGGCCGGACGGTACTGACCACCCTGGCCGGGGTCACCGTGGCGCAGCTCGGCGCCATGGCCACCCGTGAACTCCGGGTGATGAGCTGGAACCTCTGGCTCGGCGGCACGAAGGTCGACGACCACCGTGAGAAGCAGCTCAAGGTGATCGCCGAGACGGGCGCCGACGTGGTCGGTCTCCAGGAGACGTACGGCACCTCCGCCCGGGAACTGGCCGAGGCCCTCGGCTGGCACCACCATCAGGCGGGCCCGAACCTCGGCGTCATCAGCCGGTACCCGATCACCGCCGGCCTCGGCGACCCGGACGTCGGCTTCTACGGGGCGACCGGGGTGCGGATCCGGCTGGACGGAGGGCTGGAGGTGGACGTCTGGACGGCCCACCTCGACTGCGCGCCGTACGGGCCCTACGAGGCGCGCTTCGGCGGGCTTCCGGCGGCCGAGCTGGTCGCCCGTGAAGGAGGGCGGCTGGGGCAGATGCGGGAGATTCTGCGGCGGATCGCCGATTCCGTCGCCGACGACTCCATGCCGGTCGTGCTCGTCGGGGACTTCAACACGCCCTCGCATCTGGACTGGCCGGGGGTGGAGTGGCCGGTGACGAAGGCGGCGGAGGAAGCGGGGTTGCGGGACTCGTACCGGGAGGCGTACCCGGACCCGGTCCATGACCCCGGTCACACCTGGTCGCCGATTCATGCCGAGCACGAGGACGGGAGCGGGCGGCCGGAGCCGCAGGACCGGATCGACTTCGTGCTGTACAACGGAAGAGGGCTTCGGGTCCTGGATTCCCGGACGGTGGTGAGCGGTGCGGTGCGTGCGTGGCCGGAGGTGGCCGGCAACGTCTGGCCTTCGGACCATGCGGCGGTACTGACGACGTTCGGGCTGAGCTAGAGGCGGTTTCGCGCCCCCGCCGCCCCTACCCGTCCCGTCCTGGGGGTCGCTGCCCCCTCAAACTCCCTCAGGGCGACCCCAAGAGGCTGGTCTGGGGCGCAGCCCCCAGGGATGGCACGGGTAGGGGCGGCGGGGGCGGAGAACAACGAATCGCCGCCCTGCCCCCACCCCACGCAACGATTCGTTCACCGGCGCGCAACGGCTGCTGCTTGTCCCCCCGCCCCAGCCGCCCGTACCGTCTATCTGGCCCCCGACCCCTTTGAGCCCCTGCAAGGACCCCGCATGCGCACCGCCCTGCTGCAGAGCTCCGGCCACCCCGGATCCATCGCCGGGAACCTCAAGGTGCTCGACGAGGCCGCGGGCCGGGCCGCCGCTGCGGGCGCCGCGCTGCTGGCCGCCCCGGAGATGTTCCTCACCGGGTACGCGATCGGCGACGGCATCGGCCGCCTCGCCGAACCCGCAGACGGCGACTCCGCCGACGCGGTCGCCGGGATCGCCACCCGGCACGGCCTCGCGATCGCCTACGGCTACCCCGAGCGGACCGGCGACCAGGTATTCAACGCCGCGCAGCTCATCTCCGCCGACGGCACCCCTCTCGCCAACTACCGCAAGACCCACCTCTTCGGCTGCTTCGAACGCGACCACTTCACGCCGGGCGAGCAGCCCGTCGTACAGGCAGAACTGGGCGGTCTCCGGGTCGGTCTGATGATCTGTTACGACGTCGAGTTCCCGGAGAACGTCCGCGCCCACGCCCTCGCCGGCACCGACCTCCTCGTGGTCCCGACGGCGCAGATGCACCCCTTCCAGTTCGTCGCCGAGTCCGTCGTACCGGTGCGGGCCTTCGAGAACCAGCTTTACGTCGCCTACGTCAACCGGGTGGGCCAGGAAGGGGAGTTCGACTTCGTCGGACTCTCCACGCTCGCCGGACCCGACGGTGTCGCCCGCACCCGGGCCGGCCGCGGTGAGGAGCTCCTTCTGGCCGACGTCGACCCCGTTCTCCTCGCCGCCTCCCGTGAGGCGAACCCGTATCTCCAGGACCGCCGTCCCGGCCTGTACGGCTCCCTCGTCTGAACCTCCCCCTTCCTCATCACCTGTTCCGCCCGCAAGGAGTCCGTACCCCATGACGTCCACGGTGCCCACCGCCGTCCAGCACGCCGACGCGCAGCAGCCGCCGATCACCATGTTCGGGCCGGACTTCCCCTACGCCTACGACGACTTCCTCGCCCACCCGGCCGGCCTCGGGCAGGTTCCCGCGACCGAGCACGGCACCGAGGTCGCCGTCATCGGCGGCGGGCTGTCGGGGATCGTCGCCGCGTACGAGCTGATGAAGATGGGCCTCAAGCCCGTGGTGTACGAGGCCGACCGGATCGGCGGGCGGCTGCGGACCGTCGGTTTCGACGGCTGCGACCCGTCGCTCACCGCCGAGATGGGCGCGATGCGCTTCCCGCCCTCCTCCACCGCCCTGCGGCACTACATCGACCTGGTGGATCTGGAGACCCGGCCGTTCCCCAACCCCCTTGCGGAGTGCACCCCTTCGACCGTCGTCGACCTCAAGGGAGAGTCGCACTACGCCGAGTCGGCCGACGACCTGCCGCAGGTCTACCGTGATGTCGCCGAGGCATGGAACACGTGCCTCGAAGAGGGCGCCGACTTCTCCGACATGAACCGGGCCCTGCGCGAGCGCGACGTCCCGCGCATCCGCGAGATCTGGGCACGGCTCGTCGAGCAGCTCGACAACCAGACCTTCTACGGTTTCCTCTGCGACTCCGAGGCCTTCAAGTCGTTCCGGCACCGCGAGATCTTCGGTCAGGTCGGCTTCGGCACGGGCGGCTGGGACACCGACTTCCCCAACTCGATCCTGGAGATCCTGCGGGTCGTCTACACCGAGGCCGACGACCACCACCGGGGCATCGTGGGCGGCAGCCAGCAACTGCCGCTGCGGCTCTGGGAACGCGAGCCCGGAAAGATCGTCCACTGGCCGTACGGGACCTCCCTCGCGTCCCTGCACGTGAACGGCGTACCGCGCCCGGCCGTGACCCGTCTTCACCGCACGGCCGGCGACCGGATCACCGTCACCGACGCGGGCGGCGACATCCGTACGTACCCGGCGGCGGTCTTCACCGCCCAGTCCTGGATGCTGCTGTCGAAGATCGCCTGCGACGACTCGCTCTTCCCCATCGACCACTGGACGGCCATCGAGCGCACCCACTACATGGAGTCCTCGAAGCTCTTCGTACCTGTCGACCGGCCCTTCTGGCTCGACAAGGACGAGAACACCGGGCGGGACGCCATGTCGATGACCCTCACCGACCGTATGACGCGCGGGACCTACCTCCTCGACGACGGTCCCGACAGGCCCGCCGTCATCTGTCTCTCGTACACCTGGTGCGACGACAGCCTCAAGTGGCTGCCGCTGTCGGCGAACGAGCGGATGGAGGTCATGCTGAAGTCGCTCGGCGAGATCTATCCCGAGGTCGACATCCGGAAGCACGTCATCGGCAACCCGGTCACCGTCTCCTGGGAGAACGAGCCCTACTTCATGGGCGCATTCAAGGCCAACCTGCCCGGCCACTACCGTTACCAGCGGCGCCTGTTCACGCACTTCATGCAGGACCGGCTGCCGGCCGACAAGCGGGGCGTCTTCCTCGCCGGCGACGACATCTCCTGGACGGCGGGCTGGGCCGAGGGCGCCGTCCAGACCGCGCTGAACGCGGTCTGGGGCGTCATGCACCACTTCGGCGGGACCACCGATCCGACCAACCCCGGCCCCGGTGACGTGTACGACGAGATCGCGCCCGTCGAACTCCCGGAGGACTAGAGCCCGTCCGGGTCGTTCAGATTCCGGCCGCCCGCGCCGCCCCGTACAACTCGGCGGCCAGGTCCTTGAGTTCACCGGCGTCCCTCGGGGCGTCGCCGAACTCGACGAAGAACTCGTCGAGGCCGATCTCGGCGTGGGCGGCGAGGTCCGTCACGATCTGGTCGACGCTTCCCTGGAAGGGCTGGCGGTCGGAGCCGTCGTACGCCTTCGCCGTGTACGTGAGGTTCACCCGCACCGCCGTCTCGATCGGCCTCGTGCGGCCCTTCTCGGCGGCGAAGTCCCGCACCTGTCGCCACTGGGCGGCGAGTTGCTCGACGCCCATGGCGATCGGGTTCCAGCCGTCGCCGCGCTCGACGAGGCGGGTCAGGGACTTCTTGCTGAAGGCGGGCAGGAATATCGGGATCGGCCGGGCGGGCTTGGGACCGACGACGGCCGACGCGATCTTCGTCAGAGGGCCCTCGTACCGCACCGGGTCCGGGCCCCAGACCGCCCGGCACACGTCGAGGACCTCGTCCAGGACCCGGCCGCGCTCCGCGAACGGGGCCACCCCGGCGGCGGCGTACTCGTCGAGGGACCAGCCCGTGCCGAAGCCCGCGACCACCCGGCCGCCGCTCGCCGCGTCCAACGTGCCGAGCATGCGCGCCAGTTGGAACGGGCCGTGCAGCGGAGCGACCAGCACACTGGTGCCGAGGCGGGCGCGCTCGGTGGCCGCGGCGGCCAGTGTCAGCGTCACCAGCGGTTCGGCGAGACCGCGGTACGCGTCGGGCCAGGGGACGCCCTCCATGCCGTACAGGCCCTGGGTCGCGGGCTCCGGGTACAGGGCGCGTTCGAACACCCAGAGGCTCTCGTATCCGATCTGTTCGGCGGTGCGGGCCACGTCCGGCACGTCCCGTCCGATGTCGTACTGGCGTGTTTGAGGAAGACCCAGACCCAGGCGGATGGCCATGCTCGTGCTCCTTCGCAAGAGATGCTCTCGCCGTTGAACGTACAACGTTCACCTAGTTATGGCGGGGGCCCTGCGCAGGAGTGGCCGGATCAGTCCGGCAGTGGCGTGAGGAGCATGCGGCTCGCGAAGCCGACCGCCGCGTCGAGGCGGTCGGTGAACTCCTCGGCGAGCTCGGGCAGTCCGCGCAGTGCCCACAGCGCGCGGGCCGCCGACCAGGTGGCGGCCCGGGCCCGCTCCATGCTCCACGCGCCGAGCAGGTGGGTGAGCGGATCGGCGATCTGGAGCAGGTCGGGACCCGGCATCAGCTCTTCACGGATGCTCTCCTCCAGCGAGACGAGTAGATCACCCACGCGCTCGAACTCGTCCTCCAGGTCGACCGGTTCGCAGTCGAGCGTGCGACAGGTGTCCACAACGGCGAGCGCCAGATCGTGCCCGATGTGCGCATTGATGCCCGCCAGCGCGAACTGCAGTGGGCGTACGCCCGGATGGCGGCGGAACTGGAGCAACGGGCGCCAGCAGGCGGGCGCGTGGTCGTCCTCGGCCACCCGCAGATACCGCTCGGCGAACCGTACGTCCAGGGTGATCGCGGCCTCGGCGTCGGGGAACGCACCGGCTTCCAGACGCCGGTTGACGGCCTCCGTGACGGCGAGGTAGACGCGGTTGAAGACCGCCAGTCCGTCGCGCGGCGGCAGCCGTGCCTCCAGCGCGCGCATCCGGGAGAGGACGTGGTCGACAGAAGTGGTGAACTGTTCCAATTGCACCATGGGGGCAGGGTCCCAGTCCTAGGCTGGCGGACGTGCCGCCGCGCCGGAGGCTTCCCCAGAACGGGGGAACGCGCCCGCCGCGGCAGAGGAGGGGGAGCTGTACGTGTCAGGCTTGCGCGCCCAGCGCCTGGCCGCACGCCGGGCCGAACGCAGGCGCGCCGCCCGGCGTTCGGTCATGGTCGCCGCCGCCTCGGTGATGGTCGCCGTCGGCACCGCCACCGGGTTGCTTTCCGCGCTCGACGACGACGGCGGCGTTGACCAGGTCAGGCCGGAGGTGACCAGCTCACCCCTGCTCGCTCCGCTGCCGGCCGTGTCCTCGGCCTCGCCCACGCCGGGCGCCTCGAAGCCGCCCTCCCCGTCCGCCCGTACGACGGAAGCGAAAAGTCCCAGCCGCACACCCTCGCCCACGAGGCCGGAGCCGGAGCCGGAGACGAAGCAGGAATCCGTCTCCGCGTCCGCCCGCCTCTACCGCCACCCCGAGTCCCGGGTTCTCGACTGGGTCCGCGCCCACCCCGGCGATCCGCGCCGGCCCGTCATCGAGGCGGAGATCGCCGACCGTCCGGCTGCGGTCTGGTTCGCCGACTTCTCGCCCGCGACGATCACCTCCCGCGTCCGCGCGGTCACCTCGGGCGCGGCGGGCGCCGGCCGGGTCCCGGTGCTCGTGCCGTACGCCGTCCCGGACCGCGACTGCGGCGGTGCCTCCCAGGGCGGCGCACCCGACCTCGGCGCGTACGACGGCTGGATCGACGCGTTCGCGGCGGGCCTCGGCTCAGACGAGGTCATCGTGATAATGGAGCCCGACTCGATCGCCCTCGCCGACTGTCTGTCCACGGCTCAGCGGACCGCCCGCTTCGCCTCGCTGGCCCGCGCGGGCCGGGTCCTCAAGGCCGCCAACCCCAACGCTCGCGTCTACTACGACGCCGGTCACTCGGGCTGGAACGCCCCCGCCAAACAGGCGGTCCTGCTCCGCCAGGCGGGCGCCGCCTCGGCCTCCTCCGACGGCGTCTTCAGCAACGTCTCCAACTTCCACCGCACGGACGACGAGATCGCGTACGACCGACAGGTCCTGGACGCCCTCGGCGGTCCCGCCGGTCTCGGTGCCGTGATCGACACCAGCCGCAACGGCAACGGCGCCCCGGCGGACGGCGAGTGGTGCGACCCGGCCGGACGGAAACTCGGCAGGGCGCCGACCACGAACACGGGCGAGGCGCGGATCGACGCCTATCTGTGGGTCAAGCTGCCGGGGGAGTCGGACGGCTGCAAGGGGACCCCCGGCACGTTCACCGCGTCGTACGCCTACGATCTGGCGCGCTGAGCTGCACCGAGGGGAGCAGAGAGCGGGGGATCTGAGCGTCCGCTTAGGATGGGGGAGGCGCGGACAACTGCATCCGCCATTCATCCGTACGTCCAGGAGCCCCGCCCGTGACCGCCGAAGCCGAAATCGCAGCCCCGGTACCCGTCGCCGATCCGGACGGCTCGTACGGGCGGTTGATGCCCGTCACCGTCCACTTCGACGACCTCGACTCCCTTGGCATGCTCCACAACGCCCGCTACCCGCTGCTGGTGGAGCGGGCCTGGAACGAGCTGTGGCAGGGATACGGCTTCACGTTCGACGGTGACTGGGCGGCGGCCGGCGACTTCTGCAACGTGGTCAGGGAACTGCGCATCAGCTACGAGGCGCCGGTCGCCCGGCCCGGCGCCTACGCCGTGCACCTCTGGTTGGAGCGCCTCGGCAACACCGGCCTCACCTACGGCTTCCGGCTCTGCTCGGCCGACGGCGGGGTGACCTACGCCCGGGGCACCCGGGTGCTGGTCAGACTCGACGCGGGCACCCTGCGGCCCGCGCCGTGGAGCGACCGGTTCAGGGACTGCGGTCGGGAACTGCTGCGCTCGGCGGACTGACCTTCGGGCGGTCCTTCTCGCCGGTGCGCAGGACCCCCGCGAACCCGGCGAGTCCACCCGCCAGCACTGTGACCAGCATGAACGACACCACCAGGCTCGTCGCCTGGGCCAGAGTCCCGATCGCGCTCGGCGCGACCAGGCCCGAGGTGTACGTGATGGTGGCGACGCCCGCGATGGCCTGACTGGGGTTGGGGCCGCTGCGGCCCGCCGCCGCGAAGCACAGCGGGACGACCACGGCGATGCCCAGCCCGAGCAGCGCGAAGCCGGCCATCGCCGTTGCGGGATGCTCCGCGACCACGATGAGCACACCGCCGAGGACGGCGAGCGCGCCGCCCGTGCGGACCGTGCGCACCGCGCCGAAACGGTTCACGACCGAGTCGCCGGCGAGCCGGGCCAGTGCCATCGTCAGCATGAAGCCGGTCGTGGAAGCCGCCGCGAGACCGTCCGAGGTGCCGAGCTCGTCCCGCAGATACACCGCCGACCAGTCCAGGCTCGCGCCCTCGGCGAACACCGCGCAGAAGCCGATGGCGCCGATCAGCAGGGCGGACCTGGGCGGCAGCGCGAACCTCGGCGGCGGCTCCTCGTCCTCGGTGGGGCGCAGATCGAGTACCCAGCGGCAGGCGGCCACGCCGAGGAGCGTGAGGGTCGCCGCCGCGAGCGCGTGATGGAGGCGCGCGTCCGAGGCCAGGTGTGCGGCGAGGGTGCCGCCTGCCGCGCCGACCAGGGCGCCCGCACTCCACATGCCGTGCAGGCCGGACATGATCGACTTGCCCAGCCGGTTCTCGATCTCGACGCCCAGCGCGTTCATCGCCACGTCCGCCATACCGGCCGTGGCGCCGTAGACGAACAGGGCGAGGCAGAGTGTGAGGAGGTTCGGGGCCAGGGCCGGCAGGGCCAGGGACAGGGTCCAGAGCGAGACCAGGCCGCGCAGAGCCTTGCGAGCGCCGAAGCGATGGCTGATGCGGCCCGCGAGGGGCATCGCGACGGACGCGCCGAGCGCGGGGAACGCCAGCGCCAGTCCCAGCTGCCCCGCGCTGACCGAGGCATGGTCCTGGATCCACGGCACCCGGGTCGCGAACGAGCCGGTGACGGCGCCGTGCACGGCGAAGACAGCGGCCACGGCGTACCGGGCGCGCCTCACCCTGCCTCGTTCGTACAGCACCGCACCCATTCTGCGGCCCCTCCTCCGGATCGACTTCCTGCGTCGCGGAGCCTCCGCAGCGCGCTGCGTAAACTATCAGGAAGCCTGCCTGATAGATAGCGGGATGCCGGCCGTCCTCCAGGGGGGCGGCCGGCCGATCTGGAAGGATCTCGCCCATGCCCGCATCCCCGAGCACCGCCCGGGCCATCAACGACCGGCTCGCCCTGCGTCTGCTCCAGCAGGAGGGCCCGCTGACGGCCGGACGGTTGAAGCAGCTCACCGGCCTGTCCCGGCCGACCGTCGCCGACCTCGTCGAACGCCTCACCGCCGCCGGACTGGTCACGGTCGTGGGGGAGTCGGGGGAACAGCGGCGAGGACCGAACGCGAAGGTGTACGGGATCGTCGCCGGCCTCGCCCGTCTGGCCGCCCTCGACGTCCGTACCGAAGGCGTCTCCGTCGTCGTCACGGACCTACTGGGCGACATTCTCGCCAAGGCATCCGTGCCCATCGGGGACGACACCGGCACCGGTCCCGCCGTGGAACAGGCGGTCGCTCTCGTCGAGCGGGCCGCCAAGGAGGCCGGGGCCGAGCAACTGCACACGGTCGGGATCGGCGCCCCCGGTCTGATCGACCCGGCGACCGGCGAACTCCGGGACTCCTCGGGCCTGCCCGCGTGGCACCGCAGGCTGGTCGCCACGCTCCAGGAACGGCTGCCCGGGACGCGCGTGATCGTCGAGAACGAGACCAACCTCGCCGCCCTCGCCGAACAGCGCGACGGCGCCGCCCGCGACCGGGACACCTTCGTGCTGCTGTGGCTCGGCCACGGCACCGGCGCGGCCGTGGTCCTCGACGGCACCCTGCGCCGGGGGGCCTCCGGCGGTACCGGCGAGATCGGCTTCCTGCCGGTGCCGGGTACGCCGCAGCCGCCGTCGGCGACGGACTGCGAAGGCGGCTTCCACTCGCTCGCCGGAGCGGCGGCCATCGCCCGACTGGCGGACGCGCACGGCCTGGTGGCCGACGGCAACGCCCACGAGTCCTACGCGGCGGCCCTGGTCCGGGCAGTCGCCGCGGCCCCCGGCACTCCGGCGCACGCCCGCTTCCTCGACACCCTCGCCGACCGCGTCGCCATCGGCGTCGCGTCCGTCGTCGCCGTCCTCGATCCGGGGTGCGTGGTGCTGGGCGGCGAGGTCGGCCGGGCGGGCGGGGACGTACTCGCCGCCCGTGTCGGGGAACGGCTCGCCCGCATGTCACCCCTACCGACGGAGGTGTGCGCGAGCGCGCTGGGCGGCGGAGCCGTGCTGCGCGGGGCACTGCTGACGGCACGCGAGGGCGCCCAGGAAGAGCTGTTCGGGGGGGTCGGCCAGGCAGCGGAAGGTGTGAGGGTCCGGCGGCGGGCAAGGGCCGTCGTCACCGCCGCCGGGCCGGCATCGACGCTAATAGGTCTGGACCATGACGGTCAATAGGTATAAACCATTAATGTGGCTTGTTCGGACAGGTTCTTGTGAGCCAGTCCACACAACTCACCCGCATGGACCACGATCCGGCATGGCACACTGACCTGTAACAGAAGCAGCGCACTCCGGGGTCGGTGAAAGTCCGAACCGGCGGTTATAGTCCGCGACCCGTCCGCATGTTTTTCGGCGGCCGGTTGACCAGGTGGAATTCCTGGACCGACGGTTAAAGTCCGGATGGGAGGCAGTGCGCGGCGGGCGGGCATTCGTGCGCGCCGCCGTACCGTTCGGCCATGGGCCGAGCTCCGTCCGGCGACGCTCCCGGTGTCCCTGCCCGTTCACAGCTGTCGTCATCGACAGGCCCCGGAGTCCGTGCCCGAAGAGGCAGGGAGGACCCGGGAAGTGTTCACCGGAATCGTCGAAGAGCTGGGCCAGGTCACGGCCGTCGAGAACCTCGGCGACGCCTCCCGCTTCCGGCTCCGCGGCCCCGTGGTCACCGAAGGCGCCCGCCATGGTGACTCCATCGCCGTCAACGGCGTGTGTCTCACGGTCGTCGACCACGACGGCGACGAGTTCACCGCCGACGTCATGGCGGAGACCCTCAACCGCTCCAGCCTGGGCGTCCTCACCGTCGGCTCCCGCGTCAACCTCGAACGCCCCATGGCTCTGGGCGCCCGCCTCGGCGGCCACATCGTGCAGGGCCATGTCGACGGCACGGGTACGGTCCTCGAACGCAAGCCGTCCGAGAACTGGGAGATCGTCAAGATCTCGCTCCCCGACGATCTCACCCGCTATGTCGTCGAGAAGGGTTCCATCACCGTCGACGGCATCAGCCTCACCGTCGTGGACGCCGGCCCCGACCACTTCACCGTCAGCCTCATCCCCACCACCCTCGACCTGACCACGCTCGGCCGCAAGCAGCCCGGCGACCCGGTCAACCTCGAGGTCGACGTCATCGCCAAGTACGTCGAGCGGCTGCTCGGGACGCGGGGGGCGGCCAAGTGAACTGGCTGAACAGCGAGGCGTTCACGCTTCTCGACCAGCACATCCTCTGGTCGGACATGACCGGCAACATCTTCGGCCTGGTCGCCCTCGCCCTCGGCTGGCGGCGCTCCATCTGGAGCTGGCCCGTGCAGTTCCTGTCCGGCCTCATCCTCTTCGGCGCGTTCTTCGGACATCTGACCGGCAGCGCGGGCAAACAGGCCGTCGTGATGGTCGTCGCCGTGTACGGCTGGTGGCAGTGGAACCGCAGCAAGGGGCAGGCTGAGGACGGGCACATCGTCCCGCGGTTCGCCACCTGGACCGAGCGCGCGGCCATGGCCTGCGCGGCCGTCGCCGGCACAGTCACGGTGGCCCTGCTCTTCACGGCCTACCCGACCCTGTCCTGGGACCCCTGGCCGGACGCCTACATCTTCGTCGGCACCATCGTCGCCATGTACGCCCAGGCGCGCGGCATGGTCGAGTTCTGGTTCGCCTGGCTCCTCGTCGACCTCGTCGGTGTCCCCCTCAACTTCGCCAACGGCTACGCCTTCTCCGGCTTCGTCTACGTCATCTACGGCGCGCTCGTCCTGTGGGGCATGCGCGACTGGTGGCTGCGCTCCCGCAAGGACACGCGGCCCGCCCTGGAAGGAGCGCCCGCATGACCGTCCTCCCCTCTCCCGCCACCACCCCGGACGAGGCGCTACGCGCCACCTCTTCGGTCCCGCCGGTCCTCTACAGCACGGACAACATCGAGGACTGGTCCCTCGACCCGATCGAGCGGGCCATCGCGGACATCGCCGCAGGCCGCCCGGTCGTGGTCGTGGACGACGAGGACCGGGAGAACGAGGGCGACCTCGTCATCGCCGCCGAGAAGGCGACCCCAGAGATCGTCGCCTTCATGATGAGCGAGTGCCGCGGGCTCATCTGCGCCCCCATGGAAGGCGACGAGCTCGACCGGCTCCGCCTGCCGCAGATGGTCGACGACAACACCGAGTCGATGAAAACCGCCTTCACGGTCTCCGTCGACGCCTCGGCCGCTCACGGTGTGAGCACCGGTATCTCGGCCTCCGACCGGGCCACCACACTGCAGCTCCTCGCGAGCGGCGCCGCCGACGCCGCCGACTTCGTCCGCCCCGGCCACATCTTCCCGCTGCGCGCCAGGCCCGGCGGCGTGCTGGTCCGTAACGGCCACACCGAGGCCGCCGTGGACCTCGCCCGCCTCGCGGGGCTGCGCCCGGCCGGGGCGATCGTCGAGATCGCCGGCGAGGACGGCCGTATGCTGCGCCTGCCCGAACTGATCCCCTTCGCCCGCAAGCACGGCCTGACGATCATCTCCATCGAGGACCTGGTCGCCTACCGCAAGAGCGCCGAACCCACCGTCCGCCGCGAGGCCGAGACCCAACTACCCACCCGCCACGGCACGTTCACGGCATACGGCTACCGCTCCACCGTCGACGGCGTCGAGCACGTCGCCCTCGTGCACGGCGAGGTAGGTACGGGCGAGGACGTTCTGGTCCGCGTCCACTCCGAATGCCTCACCGGCGACGTCTTCCACTCCCTGCGCTGCGACTGCGGTCCCCAGCTGGAGACCTCCCTGGAACGCATCCGGGACGAGGGCAGGGGAGTGGTCGTCTATCTGCGCGGCCACGAGGGACGCGGCATCGGCCTGTTGTCCAAACTCCGGGCGTACGAGCTCCAGGAGCAGGGCCGCGACACCCTCGACGCCAACCTGGAACTCGGTCTGCCCGCCGACGCCCGGGACTATGGCGCCGGCGCGCAGATACTCCAGGACCTCGGCGTCCGCAGCGTGCGCCTGATGACGAACAACCCCGACAAGACCGACGCGCTCGTCCGCCACGGCCTCAAGGTCGCCGGCCGCGAACCGATGCCCGTACAGGCGGGCGAGCACAACCTCACCTACCTGCGCACCAAGCGGGACCGGATGGGACACGACCTGCCCTGGCTGGACGCGGCCCCCGTGTCCCCCTGCGGCAACCAGTAAAGATCACTGAGGAGAGACGAGAACGTGAGCGGCAAGGGTGCACCCGAACTGTCCGTACGCAACTGCGGTGACCTGCGCGTCGCCGTCATCGCGGCCCAGTGGCACGAGAAGGTGATGGACGGTCTGGTGGACGGCGCCCTGCGCGCCCTGCACGACCTGGGCATCGACGAGCCGACCCTGCTCAGGGTTCCCGGCAGCTGGGAACTCCCGGTCGTCGCCAAGGTCCTGGCCGGGCGGGGCTACGACGCGATCGTCGCGCTCGGGGTCGTCATCCGGGGCGGCACTCCCCACTTCGAGTACGTGTGCCAGGGCGTCACCCAGGGCCTCACCCAGGTTTCGGTCGACACCGGCGTCCCGATCGGCATGGGCGTGCTGACCTGCGACACCGAGGAACAGGCCCTCGACCGCGCGGGCATCGAGGGCTCCAACGAGGACAAGGGGCACGAGGCGGTGACGGCGGCCGTCGCGACGGCGGCCACCCTCCGCTCAGTATCTGAACCGTGGCGTCAGGCCGGGCGGCACAACGCGTAAAGTGGGCGCCACCATGTCCAAGAAGACGTTCGAGGAGCTCTTCACCGAGCTCCAGCACAAGGCCGCCACGGGCGATCCCGCCACCTCCCGCACCGCAGAGCTGGTCGGCAAGGGCGTCCATGCCATCGGCAAGAAGGTCGTAGAAGAGGCCGCCGAGGTATGGATGGCCGCCGAGTACGAGGGGAAGGAAGCAGCCGCCGAGGAGATCTCGCAGCTGCTCTACCACGTCCAGGTGATGATGGTCGCCCGCGGAATCTCGCTGGACGACGTGTACGCCCACCTGTAAGTCCCGCCCGACCGGTGCACTCCACCGTCACGTTGCACGCATCTCACGCAAAGGAAGCCGACCTCATGCTGCGCATCGCCGTCCCCAATAAGGGTTCCCTGTCAGGCCCTGCGGCGGAGATGCTGCATGAGGCCGGCTACCAGCAGCGCCGGGAGGCCAAGGAACTGCGGATCGTCGACCCGGAGAACGAGGTCGAGTTCTTCTACCTCCGCCCCCGCGACATCGCGATCTACGTCTCCTCCGGCCGCCTCGACATCGGCATCACCGGCCGCGACCTGCTCATCGACTCCGGGGCCAACGCCGAGGAGATCCTCCCGCTCGGCTTCGCCCGCTCCACCTTCCGCTTCGCCGGCAAGCCCGGCACGGCGGCCGGCATCGGGGACCTGGGCGGCATGACCGTGGCCACCTCCTACGAGGGAATCGTCGCCAAGCACCTCGCCGACCACGGCGTCGACGCCTCCGTCGTGCACCTGGACGGCGCCGTCGAGACCGCCATCGAGCTGGGCGTCGCCGAGGTCATCGCGGACGTCGTCGAGACCGGCACCTCGATGCGCAACGCAGGTCTCGAGGTCTTCGGTGAGCCCATCATGAAGTCCGAGGCGATCGTCGTCCGCCGGGTCGGAGCGGAGGCCGAGGAGCCCAAGGTGCAGCAGTTCCTGCGCCGTCTCCAGGGCGTCCTGGTGGCCCGGACGTACGTGATGATGGACTACGACTGCAGGGTCGAGCAGCTGGAGAAGGCCGTCGCCCTGACACCCGGTCTGGAGTCGCCGACCGTCTCGCCGCTGCACAACGAGGGCTGGGTCGCCGTCCGTGCGATGGTCCCCGCCAAGGAGGCCCAGCGGATCATGGACGATCTGTACGACCTCGGCGCGCGGGCCATCCTGACCACGGCCATCCACGCCTGCCGCCTCTGAGGCAGGGCAAGCGACAGACACCGTGAGCGACAGGGACCGTACACCGATGCAGGATCCGCCCACCGCACCCGTTCCGCCCGCGCTGCCCGTCACTTTCCGGCCGGGCCGCACCCGGGCCGTGCTGGTCACCGCGGGTGTCGCGATCTTCGTCGTCATCACGACGATCGCGATGCTCCTGGAGAACCTCAGCCCCGGGGAGCGCCTCAGCTTCGTCTTCACCGGCGTGCTGCTGGCCTCCGTACTCCTGCTGCTGTCCCGGCCGAAGGTGGTCGCCGACGAGGCCGGAGTCACCGTCGTCAACATCGCGAGCAAACGGCGCCTGGACTGGGCGGAGATCCTCCGGGTGAACCTCCGTCCGGGCGACCCCTGGGTGTTCCTCGACCTCAGCGACGGTACGAGTCTGCCCGCGCTCGGCATCCAGCCCGGCATCGCCAAACAGCGCGCCATCGCGGACGCGCGCACCCTGCGGGCGCTCACCGAGGCGCGGTCCGCAAGCGGCCCCGAGCAGGCTCAGGGCTGACTCAGGGGCCGTCCACTCTGCCGCACAGGCCCGTGTCTTGATTAATCTGTTGGCGGAGGCGTTTTCGTGCGCCTCCGCCGCTGATGCTCCCCCCGGTCTTCAGAGGCCCCCTGCTACCCGAGGAGTGACTCCCTCCAGCGATGGACGGATCGTCCTGTAGTACCTGCGCCGCCCCCTTCCGGCATATCGAGGCGGCGGCATGACCATCCCCCTGCTGCTCCTTGCTGCGGCATTCCTGCTGATCCTGGCCAACGGCTTCTTCGTGGCCGCCGAGTTCGGCCTCGTCACGGTCGAGCGGCCGGACGCCGAGAAGGCCGCCGCCGAGGGCGACCGACGGGCCCGTACGGTCGTCGAATCCCTCAAGGAGCTGTCCTTCCAGCTCTCCGGCACCCAGCTCGGCATCACCATCACCTCCCTCGTCGTCGGCATGCTCGCCGAACCGGCGCTCGCGGAGCTGCTGCACGGCCCGTTCACCGCGATCGGCCTGCCCCAGGGGGCCGTCCCGAGCGTCTCGGTGATCGTCGGCATGCTGCTGGCCTCGGCCGTGCAGATGGTGATCGGCGAACTCGTCCCCAAGAACTGGGCGGTCTCCAGGCCGATGCAGGTCGCGCGCTTCGTAGCCGGCCCGCAGCACGCCTTCTCCCGTCTCTTCCGTCCGGTGATCGCGGGACTCAACGCGGTGGCCAACCGGCTGGTCCGCGCCCTGGGCGTAGAACCCACCGCGGAACTGGCCTCGGCCCGCACCCCCGGCGAACTGGTCTCCCTCGCCCGGCACTCGGCCCGGGCCGGTGCGCTGGAACAGGACACCGCGGACCTCTTCGTACGGACGCTGTCGCTGGGCGAGCTGACCGCGCAGCACGTCATGACACCACGCGTGCGGGTCAGCTCTCTGCAGTCGTCGGCCACCGCCGAGGACGTCGTCAACCTGACCCGGGCCACCGGCCTGTCCCGCTTCCCCGTGTACCGGGAGCGGATCGACGAGATCGTCGGCATGGTCCATCTCAAGGACGCCCTCGCGGTACCCGCGGGGGACCGGCTGCGCACACCGGTCGGCCGGATCGCCCAGTCGCCGCTGCTGGTACCCGAGACGCTCCCCGTCCAGCCGCTGCTCGAACTGCTGCGCAGCCAGCAGCCCATCGCCGTCGTCGTCGACGAATACGGCGGTACGGCGGGCGTGGTCACGCTGGAGGACATCGTCGAGGAACTCGTCGGCGAGGTCCGCGACGAACACGACGACGTGCTCAACGAACCGGCCGAACTCGCCGCCGCGCCACCCGAGGACGGCCGCCCCGCCTGGGACGCCGACGGCAGCTGCCGGGTCGACATCCTCCAGCGCATAGGCCTCGACGTGCCCGAGGGCCCGTACGAGACGGTCGCCGGCCTCGTCGCCGACCTGCTGGGCCGCATCCCGGTCCCCGGCGACAGCGCCGAACTGCCGGGCTGGCGCCTCTCGGTCCGCCAGGTCGGCCACTACCGGGCCGAGCGGGTACGCCTGATCAGGACAGAGGGCGGCAAACAGATGGCGGACCTCGTGACGGAGGCGGCCCGATGAGCGTGCTCCAACTCCTCTTCGCTCTTCTCCTCGTGATCGCCAACGGCTTCTTCGTGGGCGCCGAGTTCGCCCTCGTCTCCGTCCGCCGCAGCCAGATCGAACCGCTCGGCACGGCGCGGGCCCGCCAGGTGCTCTACGGCCTGGAACGGCTGCCGCAGATGATGGCCGCGGCCCAGTTCGGCATCACCGTCTGTTCGCTCACTCTGGGCGCGGTCGCCGAACCGACCGTGGCCCACCTGCTGGAACCGGTTTTCGAGGCGGCACACCTGCCCGAGGGCATGATCCACCCGCTGGGCTATGTCATCGCGCTCACCGTCGTGGTCTTCCTCCACCTGGTCATCGGCGAGATGCTTCCGAAGAACCTGGCGATGGCGGCGCCCGAGAAGACCGCGCTGTGGCTGAGCCCGGGACTGGTCGCCTTCGCCCGCCTGTGCAGGCCGGTCACGGTCGGCCTGGGCGCCTGTGCCCGACTCGTCCTGAAGCTCTTCGGCGTCGAGCCCAGGGACGAGGTCGAGGCGGTCTTCACCAGCGAACAGCTCAACCGCCTGGTGGAGGATGCCGGCCAGGCCGGGCTGCTCGACCCCGGAGAGCAGGAACGCCTGGAGGACGCGCTGGAACTGGGCTCCCGCCCGGTCACCGACGTCCTCCTCGACCGCGAGTCACTGGTGGCGGTGGGCCCGTCGGTCACCCCGGGCCAGGTCGTCGCGCTGACCGCCCGCACCGGATACTCCCGCTTCCCGGTGGTGGCGGACAACGGCGCCTTCATGGGCTACCTCCATGTGAAGGACGTACTGGACCTGGAGGACTCGGAACGGGCGGTGCCGCAGCACATCTGGCGCTCCATGACGACGCTGCGCTCCGAACTCCCGCTGGACGACGCGCTGACCGTGATGCGCCGGGCGGCGACGCACCTGGCCCAGGTGGCGGACGCGTCGGGCCGGGTCATCGGCCTGGTCGCGATGGAGGACGTACTGGAACTCCTGGTGGGCGAGGTACGGGACCCGGCCCACCGTCAGCCACCGCCGATGTCCAGGATGACGGAGCCCAGGGCGGAGACCCACGAGGAGGCGCTGGCAAGCTGAGCGCTCCGCTGGACGTGCGGTTCGTCCTCCAGCGGGCTGGTGGGGGCTGGTCGCGCAGTTCGCCGCGCCCCTGAAGGGGCCTTGAGGGGCACGCCCGCCCGCCTGGCTGTGAGTATGCGTGCCGCCAGGGGCGGCGCCCGTCCCACCGAGAGCGCCACTCAGTACAGCGGCGGGCTGCGCGACCACCGCTCATCACCGGCACCGGGCGCCGAACTCAAGGCGCCCGGTCCTGGTCAGGGGAGCGACGGGTCCTGCGGACCCCGCCCCGACAGAACCTCCCCGTACGCCTGCATAAGATCAGGCAGCCGCAATGTCGACAAGTCGTCCCGGGTCAACATCCCCGGATACACCGACAGCCGGAGATCCCGATACGCACAGCTCTTCTCGTACAGCGTCCGCAGGAACCGGCCGTTGCCCAGCTCGTCGATCCACCCCTGGTCCACGACATGCCCGGCGATCGACCGCAGCTCGTCCAGCGCCTCCTCGTCCCACACGTCACCGTTCTCGGCAGCCAGCACCTCGCCGATGGACGTGAGTTCCAGTGGGCGGTACGAGGGGAAGTCGACGCGGGTCGTGAAGCGGGACGACAGCCCGGGGTTGGCGGCGAGGAGCCGGTCCATGCCCTCGGGGTAGCCGGCCAGGATCACCACCAGATGGTCCCGGTTGTCCTCGGCCCGCTTCAGCAGCACCTGCAACGCCTCGTCGCCGTACGCATCGCCCTTGCCGTAACCGGAGTTGGAGAGCGAGTACGCCTCGTCGACGAAGAGGACACCCCCGATCGCGGAGTCGATCAGCTCGTTGGCCTTCACCGCGGTCTGGCCGAGATACTCGCCGACCAGGTCCGCCCGCTGCGCCTCGACCAGATGGTCGCCGCCGAGCAGCCCGAGGGCGTAGAACACCCGGCCGAGGATGCGCGCCACCGTTGTCTTGCCGGTGCCGGACGGGCCCGAGAAGACGAAGTGCCGCTTCGGAGGCTGAACCGGCAGCCCCTGCCCCGCCCTGAGCCGCGCCATGTTCAACTGGGCGGAGAGCGCCTTCACCTGGCGCTTCACCGGTTCCAGGCCCACCATGCGCTCCAGCTCGGCCAGCGCCTCTTCGAGCAGCCCGGGGTCGGTCGGACCGGTCGGCAGCGGCTGCGCCGGGAGGGCGGCCTTCTCGCGCACCGAGTCGGTCGCGGACGGCAACGGAGCGCCGGGCGGCGGGAGTTCGGGCTCCGACAGCTTCAGATCACGGCCCTCGCCGCCGAACAGGGGATCGATGCCGTCCGGGCTCTCCAGCAGCTCCTGCCCGATCCCGCTGAGCGTGATCGCCGCGAGGTCGGCCGCCTCGTCGTACCCGTCGCCCTCGGAGATCGCGGCTAGCCGCGCCGAGGTGTCCATGAAGGCGGCGTCCACGCGGTGCACGGCCCGGTAGAGGGGGAGGGCCGCGGCGGAGCGGCCGGTACCCTCGTGGGCCCGCGCCAGCCAGTACCGCAGCTCCTTGCGCTGTGGCTGCTCGCTGCGACAGCGCATCAGCGCGGCCGACAGCAGCGGCTCGGCCTGGCCGTACATCTCCAGGCGGACCCGTGCCATGCCGCCGAACAGACCCGCCTCGATGCCCAGCATGGCGTCGTTGATCAACGGGTCGGTGTGCCGGACCAGTTGCTCCCAGTCCTTGACGAGGTAGGCGCGGCACGCGTGCAGGAAACGGACCTGCGGGTCGGTGTCCACCGGCGCCAGACCTGCCAGCGCCCGGTCCAGTTCCGGCACATGGCGGCCGTCCAGCCAGTGCGAGGCGTGCGCGAGCAGCAGATCGCGCGGGCTTTCGAGTACGGGCTGCACCCACCAGCCCAGCCAGTACCAGGAGTTGAGGGTCCGGCGGTGGCGGGAACGCTGCTCACCGAAGCGCTCCCGGTGCCGGAACATCCGTAGCAGCGCGGTCGTCGTGTCGACGCGCAGCGCATGCAGTCCGAGCCAGCCGTCGGCCATCCCGGGATCCATCCGCACCGCGGTGCGGAACTCCTCCTCCGCCTGTGGATAGGCGCCCATCGTGTAGGCGTCCACACCTCGCAGCCAGGCGAGGTCGGCCGGGGCCTCGGGGCCCTGCGTGCCGAAGTCCATCACGTCCCCCACAAACCGTGCCCCCGATTGCCTCTCCGACGGGCCGGTGCCCGTCGGCAGCTTGTCGAACCGCTGTGCCGCGGACGGGAGTTGCAACGGTGCGCAGAGCAGCCGTCCGAGTCGCACCGAGGGCATCGTACCTGCGCCGCACGTGCCCGCAGCAGGGTGCCGCACGGGCCGTTTGACGAGGTGGGAGCAGATGGGGCGCACACGGCGCGGTCACGCAGGGTGAACGGATCGCGCCTCTTGGCGGCCGGGAAACCGACTGCGGGCAGAACGAAGCCCCCGATCACGGGGGAACAACCGGGGGCTTCGCGACTGCGGGCGGCTCGAACGGCCGCTCATTGAGAACGTAAGACCTGTACGGCCCGACGGTCAAGCCGAGTTGAAGCACTCAGGCCGGTTGAACGACTAGCGTCTTCACAAGTTCAGCACACAGCGGACGGCCCGTCGCGGTGAGTGACATTCTGGTCTGATCCAACGGTCCCGGCAGGCCCCGGCAGTACCTCGTACCCCTTGCCGCACTGCCGTACCAACAGGTCGGCGAACGGACGCGAGGGGTCCGCGGCGAAGTGCCGACGTTCCGCGTCGACCCAACCGGCCCAGAACTCGCTCTGTTCCACCCCGTCCCGCAACCGCCCGCGCGCCCATGCCTCCTCGCCGGCCAGTTCCATCCACAGCAGCCGCGCCAGAAACGGCCGTACCGCCCGACGTCCGGCGCCGACCCCCTCCATCAGCACCACGGGCGCGGCCGGCATCGTCCGGGGTGGTCCGAAGCGCCGGGACGCCCAGTCATAGGGCGTGTAGGAAGCGCTCTCGCCGTACCGCAGCGGTTCGATCACCTGGCTGACAAGGCGCCGGGTCCAGTCGAACGGCTCGTCGTGGGTGGCGATGTCGTCCAGGTGCAGTACGGGTGCCCCGCCGAGAGCCGCGGCCAGCCGGCCGGTGAACGTGGTCTTCCCGGACCCGGCGTGCCCGTCGACGGCGATCAGCCGGACGGGGCCGCAGGAGGGCGGCAGGCGGTGCAGGGTGTGTGCGAGGTCGTCGATGGCGGTTCCCGGAGGGCGATGGGATTCGGACATATTGCCAGGGGCATTCTAGGGACCGGCCGGACGCCGCCGTCGCCCGTGCCCCAGGTCACGCCAATGGTCAAGACCAATATTCCTGGGCGTGGCACGGCCCGTAGTGCTGGCAGGAGCAGGTCACCGGCCGCCATAGTGGGCGCACAGCCGTGCACCGTCCCGCCCGCCTAGGACACCCGGGGGTCACCCGCCCATGAGCAGAGCCGAAGAGCCGTCCCGCAGAACCGTTCTCACCGCGGCGGTCGCCGCCGTAGCGGGCAGCGCCGGCCCGGCCGCCGCGGACACCCTGGTGGCGACCGGCCGCGAGGTCGAGGCCGGCCCCTCCCGCCCCGTGGACAACCGCGCGTGGATCTCGTACGCGGACTGGTGCGCGGCCACGGTCAAGGGCGCCCGTGCCGTCGCCGGCGCGCGGCCAGGGGTCGTGATCGGCACTCCGGCCGGCACGGTCGACTACACCGATCCGCACACCGGTACGACGGCGGCCTGGGAGTACGCGACCTGGACGTCCCCCGTACACCGGCTCACGGTGCCCTCCACCGAGGTCATCGCCTCCTGGAACGCGCGCACCCCGGCCGGCACCTGGATCCAGGTCGAGCTGACCGGCACGTACTCCGACGGCACCGCCACACCCTGGTACGTGATGGGCCGCTGGGCCTCCGGTGACCAGGACATCAGGCGGACCTCCGTCGACGATCAGACCGACGACAGGAGCACGGTCTGGACCGACACCTTCGCCATCGACGCCCCGGCCACGGGCCTGCGCCTGGTCTCGTACCGGCTGCGGCTGACCCTCCACCGAAGGCCCGGCACCACCGCCACGCCCACGGTCTGGCGGGTCGGCGCGATGGGCTCGGACGTACCGGACCGCTTCACCGTCCCCGCCTCGGCACCCGGCCCGGCCAGGGAACTGATCGTCCCGCGCTACTCGCAGGAGATCCACACCGGCCAGTACCCCGAGTACGACAACGGCGGCGAAGCCTGGTGCAGCCCCACCTCCTCGCAGATGGTCATCGAGTACTGGGGACGAAAGCCCACGGCGGCACAACTGGCCTGGGTCGACCCGGCCTACGCCGACCCGCAGGTGTGCCATGCGGCCCGCTTCACCTATGACTTCCAGTACGGCGGCTGCGGCAACTGGCCCTTCAACTCGGCCTACGCGGCGACCTACAAGGACCTCCAGGGCGTGGTCACCCGGCTCGGCTCGCTCACCGACCTGGAGACGCTGATCGCGGCCGGCATCCCGGTCATAACGTCCCAGTCGTTCCTGAAGGCCGAGCTGACAGGGGCGGGCTACGGCACCTCGGGCCACCTGATGACGGTGATCGGTTTCACCGCCGACGGCGACGTGATCGCCAACGATCCGTTCTCGGCGACCAACGAGGCCGTGCGCCGGGTCTATCCGCGGCGTGAGTTCGAGAACATCTGGCTGCGGACCAAGCGGTACAACGCCGGCGGCAAGGTCGTGGGCGGCACTGGTGGCGTCTGCTACCTGTACTTTCCGGCGAAGCCGACCGCCGCTCAGCTCGCGGCGCTCGCGGCGGTGGGGGTGCGCTGAGCCGAGGGGAACGCGTGACGGTGTGAGGCGGCCCACCCGGGAGACCGGGGGCCACCCGTATTCCGGTCGGGTGTGACCAACGTCTCCGCCGCGAAAGCCCCGATGAATGGCAAGGTGGACAGAACGGTGGGGGGAGTCCATCGCACATCGAACCCAGCGAGATGCCATGACCGCGAGCATTGCCGCAGCCCCCGCCCGCACGCGTACCGGCGGTCCCCAGGAGGACGGCCCGAAGATCTTCGAGCACGTCATGGGCTGGACCTTTGTGGTCGTGGTCGCCATGTTCGTGGTCCAGCTCGGTTTGCTCTGAACCGGTGCGATCCGCCCTGAACCGGGTGCCCGTACTGTCGATCAGAGTCGAACGTGCAGGTGGCTCCGGTCTGCCATACTTCGGATGTCCCGCCCGCAGTTGGAGACCAGGGCCCCGAATTGAACAGTAGTAGCCGACAGCCTGCCGCCGAACGCCCACGGTCGCGCGGAACCGACCGCTCCATGGCGCGTCGCGCCGAACTCATCGCCATCGGACGGAAGTTGTTCGCCGACCGGTCGTACGACGCACTGTCCATGGACGACATCGCACGTCAGGCGCAGGTCGCGAAGGGGCTGATCTACTACTACTTCCAGTCCAAACGTGGCTACTACCTGGCCATCGTCGAGGATTCGGTCACCGACCTGGTCACCTTCGCCTCCAGCGGCCTCGACCATGCTCCCGTGGACCGGGTGCACCGCACGATCGACTGCTATCTGCGCTTCGCCGAGCACAACCAGGCCGCCTACCGCACCATCGTCAGCGGCGGCGTCGGCTTCGACGCCGAGGTGCACGCCATCCGGGACGGAGTACGCGAGGCGATCGTCGCGACCATCGCCGAAGGCGCGTACGGCAGACAGGACATCGACCCGCTGGCCCGCATGGGCCTGTTCGGCTGGGTGTGCAGCGTCGAGGGCGCCACCCTCGACTGGATCGACCGCCCCGAGCTCCCCCGCGACACCATGCGCGAACTGCTCGTGAAGATGCTGGGCGGCGCGCTGCGCGCCATCGAGGAACTCGACCCGACATATGTGGCACCGGAGCCGGCCCGCCGGGACAACTGACGGCAGAGGGGCGAAGGCTCGTGGCCCTCGCCCCAACTGCCCTCCGGGTGGCCCTACTTGATGGCCCTGATCAGCTCACCGTTCGCTGTGTCGCCGCTCAGCTCCCAGAAGAACGTGCCGCCCAGGCCCTGCTGGTTCTTGTACGCCATCTTCGTTCCGATGGTCGCCGGGGTGTCGTAACTCCACCAGTCGCTTCCGCACTTGGCGTACGCCGTCCCGCCGACGGTGCCGGTTGCGGGGCACTTGGACTTCAGTACCTTGTAGTCCTCGAAGCCCGCCTCGTACGTACCCGCGGCAGGGCCGGTCGCCGTGCCGCCGGGCGCCGACTGGGTGACACCGGTCCAGCCGCGCCCGTAGAAACCGATGCCGAGCAGCAGCTTCGAGGCCGGGATGCCGAGACCCTTGAGCTTCGCGATGGTCGCCGAGGTGTGGTTACCGGCCTGCGGGATACCGGGGTACGAGTTCAGCGCCGAGTGCGGTGCCGTGGGCCCGGTCGCCGCCCAGGCGCCGAAGTAGTCGTACGTCATAGGGTTGTACCAGTCGACGTACTTGGCGGCGCCCGCGTAGTCCGCCGCGTCGATCTTGCCGCCGGGGGTGGCGTCGGCGGTGATCGCCGCCGTGACCAGGTTGCCGGAGCCGAACTTCGCGCGCAGCGCCGCCATCACGTTCTTGAAGGCCGTCCTGCCGCTGGTGTCACACGTGTTGCCGCAGGCGTTCGGATACTCCCAGTCGATGTCGATGCCGTCGAACACGTCGGCCCACCGGGAGTTCTCGACCAGGTCGTAGCAGGACCGGGCGAACGCGGCCGGGTTCTGAGCGGCCTCGCCGAAACCGCTCGACCAGGTCCAACCGCCGAACGACCAGAGGACCTTGAGGTTCGGATGCTTCTTCTTCAGCTCGCGCAGCTGGTTGAAGTTGCCGCGCAGCGACTGGCTCGCGGTGTCGGCGACCCCGTCCACCGACTCGGCGGCGGTGTACGCCCGGCCGGTCGCCGCGTCGGTGTCGCCCATCGCGCATTTGCCGCCGGTGACGTTGCCGAAGGCGTAGTTGATGTGGGTCAGCCGGGCGGCCGAGCCGGATGTCCCGATGTTCTTGACGTAGTACTTGCGGTCGTAGGTGCCCCATTCGGTGAAGTAGCCGAGGACCTTGGAACCAGCGGCTTTCGGGACGGGTTTCGCGGCGGCCTTCGGGGGTGTCGGCGCGGCGGTCGCGGTGCCGGCGCCGGCCAGGAGTCCGGCGCCGAGAACGGCACAACACGCGGCGGACACAAGCGTCTTGAAGTGGCGGGGGAGATGCGGTCGGTGCATGGAGCTGTCTCCTCGGGAGGGAGGGGAGCGTGGGGGAGGTGGTGTCGGGAACCGAGGGCACAGTAAGAGGACTAGACCAGTGCGGTCAATGGTTCGGACCAATTTCCGGCCGAGGCCGGTGCCCCGGAGATGTGATCGAATAAACGCTCGTTAACCAGTGACGCCGTGCCGCCGATCGGGCATACTCGCAGCTCCACAGCCGTTCGCCGACCACTTCCGCGACCCGGAAGGGCCAGCATCGGCGTGACCAGTGAGACCGGCGGACGCCACCCTACTCAGGCGCGCGTGTGCCGTTGCGCCCGACAGGGAGGAGAGCGTCGACATGCCCGACCACGCCCCGCAGCCGGTGGACCGTCAACTGCCAACGGACGAGGCCCGGGACCTGATCTCGCTCGTCCGTGACATCGCCGAGCGCGAGATCGCGCCAAAGGCGGCCGAGGAGGAGGACGCCGGGCGCTTCCCGCGCGAACTCTTCGCCCTGCTCTCGGAATCGGGGCTGCTGGGCCTCCCGTACTCCTCCGGCCACGGTGGCGGCGACCAGCCGTACGAGGTCTACCTCCAGGTTCTCGAAGAGCTCGCGGCGGCCCGCCTCACCGTCGGACTCGGCGTCAGTGTGCACACGCTGTCCTGTCATGCCCTCGCGAGTTACGGCACCAAGGAACAGCAGGCCGAACACCTGCCCGCGATGCTCGGCGGTGGCCTTCTCGGCGCGTACTGCCTCTCCGAGCCCGCGTCCGGCTCCGACGCCGCCTCCCTGCGTACGAAAGCCGTCCGGGACGGCGACGACTGGGTGCTCACCGGCACCAAGGCCTGGATCACCCACGGTGGTATCGCCGACTTCTACACGGTCATGGCGCGCACGGGGGAGGAGGGTCCGCGCGGAATCACCGCGTTCCTGGCCCCTGCCGACGCGGAGGGGCTGGGCGCCGCGGCACCGGAACGGAAGATGGGCCTCAAGGGCTCGCCCACCGCGCAGATCAACTTCGACGGCGTCCGGCTCGACGGCAGCCGGCGCATCGGTGAGGAGGGGCAGGGCTTCGGTATCGCCCTGTCCGCGCTCGACTCCGGGCGCCTCGGTATCGCGGCCTGTGCGATCGGCCTGGCCCAGGCGGCGCTCGACGAGGCGCTGGCCTATGCGACCGGGCGCCGCCAGTTCGGGCGGCCGATCTCCGACTTCCAGGGGCTGCGCTTCCTCCTCGCCGACATGGCCACGCAGATCGAGGCGGGCCGCGCGCTGTATCTCACGGCGGCACGGCTGCGTGACGCGGGCCGGCCGTTCGGCAAGCAGGCCGCCATGGCCAAACTCCTGTGTACCGACACGGCGATGAAGGTCACCACGGACGCTGTCCAGGTGCTGGGCGGCTACGGCTACACCGCGGACTTCCCGGTCGAGCGCTACATGCGCGAGGCCAAGGTCCTGCAGATCGTCGAGGGCACCAACCAGATCCAGCGAATGGTCATCGCCCGTCACCTGGCCGGCCCGGAGACGCGCTGAACGGGTCGACCACGATCCCGAGCCCGGCCGGCGGTGCCGCGAGCCGGACCCACTCCGGGTCGTGGCGCCCCGGCAGGGTGCGGCCACGGTCGGCCCAAGTGCGCAGCAGGGCGCGGTAGATGGGCGGGTCGGGCGGGGCCGGTGGGCTTGGGCGGCCCTGGTTCACCAAGCCCTGCGGAACCGATTCTGCCTGATGCGGGTCACGGAACTGGCGCGGACGTCCGGTTGCTGCGTACATAGGGGTCGTCATGCCAGGGCAACGCGGTGACGGTCGATCAGGTCACCGCGCGCTGGATTCGGCCCTGCGTTCGCGACGGCGCACGCGCGCACTGGACCTGCGCCACGGCAGCGGCGAGCCATGGTGCAGGGGCAGTCGGAAGGTTCGAGCGAACGCGTTCAGGCGGCGTGGCCCCGCATCGCCGGGACTCGCATCGGGCGTGAGCCCGGGCCGCCGACGTGGGAGAAGGGCTGGGTGCGCCAGTCGAGGCCCTGAGGGAGCGTCAACAGCAGGGCGGTGTGCTGCTCCTGGGCCTCCGCGGACTCGTCCGCTGACCGGGCGTCGGCCGCCGCGCGGCCCGTACCGGCGCAGACCGTGAGCCCGAACGGGTTCCACGGTGTCGCGCACAGCGCGTGCTCCGGCAGGATCTCCTCGTCCGCCAGCAGCGCGATGGGCTGCGTGCAGTCCGGGCAGATCACCCGGAACATCTCGAAGGCGTCGTAGTCGTCGAGTTCCTCGCCGTCGAGTGCGTCGGGTTCAACGCCCTCCGGCTCGGGATCGACCACCAACTGGGGCCTCTTGGGCGCGGTGCGACCAGGGCGCTTAAGACTCTGCATGGGTTACTCCCCCTCGGGCTGGGCCGACAAGGCGCTGCGGCCTCGACCACAGCAAGCACTTCCCGCCCGGTCTCGGCGGTAATCACGAGACCATCACGGAGCATGTTCGAGAGCTGTGGTGTTCGTCACATGCCGTCCGCAGGTGCCGGTGGCGATGCTTTTGTCCCTCATACGGCCCACAGCGCACGCTCAGTCACATCACGAACAGGGCATGACCTGCACCGCTCAGGTATCGGAGGAGATCAACCGCACTGTAGGTTCTGCGCCATGGAGGAGCTGGACCGACAGATCGTGCAGCTGCTCGTCAAGGACGGGCGGATGAGTTACACCGACCTGGGCAAGGCCACGGGCCTGTCCACGTCTGCCGTGCACCAGCGGGTACGGCGGCTGGAACAGCGCGGAGTGATCCGCGGTTACGCCGCGGTCGTCGACCCGGAGGCCGTGGGGCTGCCCATGACTGCCTTCATCTCGGTGAAACCCTTCGATCCCAGCGCCCCGGACGACATCGCGGAACGCCTCCGGGGCGTCCCGGAGATCGAGGCGTGCCACAGCGTGGCGGGCGAGGAGAACTACATCCTCAAGGTCCGCGTCGCCACTCCCCACGAGCTGGAGGAGCTGCTGGCCAGAGTCCGCACCCTGGCAGGCGTCTCCACGCGCACGACGGTGGTCCTGTCGACGCCGTACGAGGCACGCCCGCCGAAGATCTGATCAGCAGGCGGGGCCGGCCCGGCCGTGGGCAGTCGTTCCGCCGGGGCCGATCGGGAGTGTGGGCGCAGCCGCAGCTCCGGGTGCCCGGTAGCCACGCCCCACGTGCAGCTCCGCCGGCTCCCCGCGAGAAACTGTTCCTCATGAGTGAACGCCCGGTACCGCCCGACACCGTCCTCCTTCGCGGCGGCGAAGTCCACAGCCCCGCCGACCCCTTCGCGACCGCGATGGTCGTCGAGCGCGGCCACATCGCCTGGGTCGGCTCGGAAGGCGCCGCAGACGCCTTCGCGGGCGCGGCCGACGAGGTGATCGACCTCGACGGCGCCCTCGTCACTCCGGCGTTCACCGACGCACACGTGCACACCACCGCCACGGGCCTCGCACTCACCGGCCTCGACCTGTCCGACGCCCCTTCCCTGGACGCGGCCCTCAGCCGCGTACGCCGGTTCGCCGCCGCCCGCCCCACCGACCGTGTCCTCCTCGGGCACGGCTGGGACGCCGCACGCTGGCCCGGGGGCCGCCCGCCGACCCGCGCCGAACTGGACGAGGCCACCGGTGGACGCCCGCTGTACCTCAGCCGTATCGACGTCCACTCGGCGGTCGTGACGACGGCACTGCTCGACCTGGTCCAGGCCGACTCCGGCCGCTCCGACGCCCCGCTGACCGGCGACGCCCACCACAGGGTCCGGGCCGCCGCCCTGGGCGCGGTCACCCCGCCGCAGCGCACCGAGGCCCAGCGGGCCGCCCTCGCGCGCGCCGCCTCGCTCGGCATCGGCTCCGTCCACGAGTGCGCGGGGCCGGAGATCTCCTCGGAGGACGACTTCACCGGGCTGCTCCGCCTCGCCGCCGAGGAGCCGGGCCCGCGTGTGATCGGCTACTGGGCCGAGCAGGCCGCAGAGGGGGTGGAGAAGGCCCGCGCCCTGGGCGCGATCGGCGCGGCCGGTGATCTGTTCGTCGACGGTGCCCTCGGCTCGCACACCGCCTGCCTGCACGAGCCGTACAGCGACGAGGCCGGCCACACGGGCACCGCCCACCTGGACACCGCTGCCGTCGTCGCCCATGTCGTCGCCTGTACCGAGGCGGGCCTCCAGGCGGGCTTCCACGCCATCGGGGACGCCGCGGTGACCTCCGTGGTCGAGGGCGTGCGGGCCGCCGCCGAGAAGGTCGGCCTGGCCCGTGTGCGCGCCGCCCGGCACCGCGTCGAGCACGCGGAGATGCTCACCCCCGAGACGATCGCCGCCTTCGCGGAACTGGGCCTCACCGCCTCCGTGCAGCCCGCCTTCGACGCTCTGTGGGGCGGCGAGGACGGCATGTACGCCCAGCGCCTGGGTGCCGACCGCGCCCGCGCCCTGAACCCCTTCGCGGCCCTCCTGAAGGCCGGCGTCCCGCTCGCCCTGGGTTCGGACAGCCCCGTCACTCCGCTCGACCCCTGGGGCACGGTCCGCGCCGCGGCCTTCCACCGCACCCCGGAGCACCGCATCTCGGTCCGCGCGGCGTTCACGGCGCACACCCGCGGCGGCTGGCGGGCCGTCGGGCGGGACGACGCGGGTGTCCTGGTGCCGGGCGCGCCCGCGGACTACGCCGTGTGGCGTGCCGCCGCCCTAGTGGTACAGGCCCCCGACGACCGGGTCGCCCGCTGGTCCACCGACCCCCGCTCCGGTACCCCGGGCCTGCCCGATCTCACCCCGGGCACCGACCTGCCCGTATGCCTGCGCACAGTGGTGGGCGGGCGGACGGTGTTCGTACGGCCGGGCGAGTGATCTCCCGGGGTGGCGCGGTACGGATCGCGGGCGGAAACGCCGTCGCGCGACCTGCGCATCCTCGTCGTCTACCAGGCGATTGAGGAAAGAACCGCAGTTCAAACAGGTGTTGACACCCGATGGCAGCTGGCCGGTAGGTTCGGCCGGGTCCACCACCGGACGCCCGACCGGGGAACCTCCGCGCAGTCGCCGCAGCGCCGCTGGGTCAGGGATGGTGTGCCGCACCGGCGCACCACCACTGGCAGCCAGGCTCAGCGTCCGCGCCACGGCGACGGAACGTTCCACCCGGTCGGCAAGGTGTGACCCGGGTGGGGCCCGGACGTCCAGTAGACAACGGCTTTCGGTCGACCCGCAGCCAGCGGGTCCCAGGTCGGCCCGAAGGGCGCCGGGCCCCGATCCGCAGCGGGCACAGGTGACGAAGCGGACTCCCCTACTCGGCTCTTGCCGAATAGACACCCCTGTACGAACGTGACGACACGTCGGTGCAGGCTGCGGCCACTATGGTGGACCTCTGCGTACGGACTTGAAGGGGCAGCAGTGAACGACGGCGACGGGACCCTCGCGGCAGAAGCCCAGGGACGGCGGTTCGGCCCGCTCGGCACGGCCTTGGTGATCATTCCGACCTACAACGAGGCGGAGAACATCAAGAAGATCGTCGGCCGGGTGCGCGAGGCGGTCCCGGACGCCCACGTTCTCGTGGCCGACGACAACAGCCCCGATGGCACCGGCAAGCTCGCCGACGAGCTGGCCGCCGAGGACGACCAGGTCCAGGTGCTGCACCGCAAGGGCAAGGAGGGCCTCGGCGCCGCCTACCTCGCGGGCTTCCACTGGGGCATGGACAACGGCTACGGCATCCTGATCGAGATGGACGCCGACGGCTCCCACCAGCCCGAGGAACTGCCCCGTCTGCTGACCGCCCTCAAGGGCGCCGACCTGGTTCTCGGCTCCCGCTGGGTGCCCGGCGGCCGAGTGGTCAACTGGCCCAAGACCCGCGAGCTCATCTCACGCGGCGGCAGCCTCTACTCCCGCGTCCTGCTCGACGTACCCATCCGGGACGTCACCGGCGGCTACCGTGCCTTCCGCCGCGAGACCCTCGAAGGCCTCGGCCTCGACGAGGTCGCCTCGCAGGGCTACTGCTTCCAGGTCGACCTGGCCCGCCGCGCGATCAGAGCCGGCTACCACGTGGTCGAGGTGCCCATCACCTTCGTCGAGCGCGAACACGGCGACTCGAAGATGAGCCGCGACATCCTGGTCGAGGCGCTGTGGCGGGTCACGACGTGGGGCGTGGGGGAGCGGCTGAACAAGGCCCTGGGCAAGACGCAGAAGCCCTGACGGCCCCGGCCGGGGACACCGTACGACTTCACAGGCGCTGTTGATCATCCTCTTATCCTGTGCTGAGCCCGGCCCAGGCACACTGGACGTATGACGACTGGCGCACCGACCCCCGTATACCCCGCCCGGCCGCGGCGTTCCCGGCTGCGCACGTTCCTGCCGCTGGGCATCGCCGCCTGGCTGGTGCTGGAGATCTGGCTGCTGACCGTGGTCGCCGGCGCCGCAAGCGGCTTCACGGTCTTCCTGCTTCTGGCCGCCGGTTTCGTGCTCGGCTCCGTGGTCATCAAACGGGCCGGCCGCCGGGCCTTCCGCAACCTCACGGAGACGCTGCAACAGCAGCAGGGCGGCATGATGCCGCCCGCGGGCGCGGCTCGCCCCGGCGGCAGCGAGGGCAACGGCCTGATGATGCTCGGCGGTCTGCTGCTGATGCTGCCCGGCCTGATCTCGGACGCGGTGGGCCTGCTCCTGCTGATCCCCCCGCTCCAGAAGGCGATCAGCCGCTACGCGGAACGCACCTTCGAGCGCAAACTGAGGGAGGCATCCCAGGGAACCTTGGGTGATGCCTTCCAGCAGGCGAGGATGCACCGCCCGGACGGCCAGGTGGTCCAGGGCGAGGTCATCAGGGATGAGGGCACGAATACTTGACCCGTCCGGCGTTCGAGGACGAGCCCGGCGGAGCGGCGGATGCCTGGGGGTGCACCCCCAGGCATCGCAGCCCCCACTCACAGCCCGAAAAACGCAAAACCGCAGGCACCGTACGCAGACTCACGTACGGCACCCGCGGTGTCACGCGTGCGTTGTATGCCGCTCAGTCCCCGGAGGGACTACGCGGACTTGCGGCTGTCCCGCGGATGTACCGCGATGTTCATCGCTCCGGAGCGGAGTACGGCCAGTCGCTCCGCGAGGACCTCTTCGAGTTCCTCGCGGGTGCGCCGCTCCATCAGCATGTCCCAATGCGTACGCGCGGGCTTGGCCTTCTTCTCCTCAGGGCCGTCGCCGTCCACGAGGAGTGCCTGGGCCCCGCAGACCTTGCACTCCCACTCCGGCGGGATCTCCGCCTCGACCGAGAAGGGCATCTCAAAACGATGTCCCTTCTCGCATGCGTACTCCACGGCCTGGCGCGGGGCCAGGTCGATGCCGCGGTCCGTCTCGTAGCTGGTCACCACGAGGCGCGTGCCGCGAAGAGCTCGCTCACTCATGAATCGTGCCTCCCGGGCTTGTCGCCCACAGGACAGGTGTCGCTGTCGTCGTCATCCGGTCAACGTCCGGTCGGCGGTAAAGATTCCCGTCCCGTGTCCCGTTTCGGGTCATGCGTCGCCGTCGTAGCCGCCCTTGTTGTACCCACCAGCGCCCGGTTTGTCACATCTGCAAGCAGATATCACCCAGCGTTTCGTCATCTTTGACGCGCAGTAACGGTCCGCCTGGCAGGCCAACGGCGTACACTACCGCTCTTTGGCCGCCGATGCTAAATCCTTTCGGGAACGGGATTGCCCGCCTCGCGGATCGCCCGTCCCACCGGCACCCGTGCGAGCAGCGCGAACCCGAGGACGAAGAAGATCACGAGCGAGATGATCGCGTCCCGATAGCTTCCCGTCAGCTGGTAGGTGATCCCGAACAGAAGCGGGCCGAGCCAGCTCATTCCGCGGTCGCTCATCTCGTACGCGGAGAAGTATTCGGCTTCTTTGCCGGGTGGTACCAGATGTGAGAACAGTGACCGGGACAGGGCCTGGCTGCCGCCGAGGACCAGGCCGATCCCGGCGGCCAGCACGAAGAACCACACCGGCGCGCCGGCCGGCAGGAAGTACCCCGCCGCCAGCGTCACCGTCCACGCCACCAGCGATCCGAGAATTGTCCGCTTGGCCCCGTAGACCCGGGCCAGCCGGCCCATCCCGAGTGCCCCGGCCACCGCCAGCACCTGCACCAGCAGCACCGCCCCGATGAGGGTCGACTGGTCGAGCCCCAGTTCCTCCGAGCCGTACACCGAGGCCTGCGAGATCACGGTCTGGATGCCGTCGTTGTAAACGAGGTAGGCGAGCAGAAAGGCCAGCGTGAGCGGGTGGCGGCGCATGTCGCGGACCGTCGCCGCGAGCTGCCGCAGCCCCGGAGAGGTGGCCGTGGCCTCCTTCGCGACGGCTTCCTCCGTGCCGGCCCGGCGGTCGCGAAGCCTGCGCAGCGGTACAAGGGTGAATGCGCCCCACCACAGGCCCGCAGAGGCCAGACAGATACGGACGGCCATGCCCTCCGAGATCCCGAAGGAGTCGTGGGCCGTGTACAGCACCAGGTTGACGACGAGGACCAGCGAGCCCGCCGCGTAGCCGAACGCCCAGCCCCGCGAGGAGACCGCGTCGCGCTCCTCGACCGGGGCGATCTGGGGGAGGTAGGAGTTGTAGAGCATCATCGAGACGGACTGGGCCGCGTTGGCGACGACCAGCAGCAGCCCGCCGAGCAGATAGCGGTCGCCTTCGAGGAAGAACATGCCCGCGGTCGCCGTGGCGCCCACGTAGGCGGCGATTCCCAGGAGCGGCTTCTTGCGACCGGTGCGGTCGGCGGCGGCGCCCACGAGGGGCATGATCAGCACGGCCACGATGACCGACAGGGACACCGAGTACGCGAAGAACGAACCTGCGCGGACCGGTATGCCCAGTGGATGTACGAACCCGTCCGCGTCGGCCGCCTCCTTGGCGACCGACGTCAGATAGGGGCCCAGGAACACGGTGAGCACGCTCGTCGAGTAGACGGAGCACGCCCAGTCGTAGAAATACCAGCCGCGCTGCTCGCGCCGGCGCCCCGCGGCCTCGTCGGCCGCCTCGCTCTGCACGGTGTCGGTGCCCACCCGTGCCCCTCGCTTTCCCCGTGAAGGCGGTGCGCGCGGGGCGTCAGAACCAGGTGCCCCGGTCCTCCAGAACCTTGCGCAACGTGTCGATGTGATCGGTCATGATGCCATCGACTCCCCATTCCAGGAGCCGGTGCATGCGGTCGGGATCATTGACCGTCCACACATGGACGTGCAGCCCGCGTGCGTGGGCGGTACGCACGAAGCTCCGGTCGACCACCGGGATGCCGGACTGGGCCTCCGGCACCTGGGCCGCGATCGCGGACCGGCGCACTCCCACGGGCATGCCCCACGAGCGCAGCCGCAGATTGAGGACGCCACGGATGCCGTACGAGGTCGCCAGACGCGGACCGGCCAGCCGCTGGGCGCGCACCACCCGCGCCTCGGAGAAGGAACCGACACAGATCCGGTCCCAGCAGCCGGTGCGCTCGATCAGGTCCAGGAGCGGGCGCAGCGCGGCCTCGGCCTTGACGTCGACGTTCCAGCGCGCTTCGGGGAAGGCTTCGAGGAGGTCCTCGAAGAGGGGCACCGGTTCGGTGCCCGCCACGCGCGCGTGCCGTACGTCGGACCAGGGGAGGTCCGCGATCAGGCCGCCGCCGTCCGTCACCCGGTCCAGCGTCGAGTCGTGGAAGGCGACGAGTCTGCCGTCCGCCGTGCAGTGCACGTCGGTCTCCAGATAGCGGTAGCCCGCGTCGACCGCCCGCCGGAACTGGAGCATCGTGTTCTCCAGCCCCTCCGCAGCCCCGCCCCGGTGGGCGAAGGGGATCGGTCCGGGATGGTCGAGATAGGGATGGGGTATCCGCGTGGTCACGGTCGCAGTATCGCCTCTGCCGGTTGACCGGCGGCAACGACGGTGCTGCCGTCCGATGCCGCCGGGGTGGCGAACACACGCAGGAACGACTGCGCCAGGGGGCCGATCGTCAGCGCGTACAGCACCGTACCGATTCCCACCGTGCCCCCGAGGGCGAAGCCCGTCGCCACCACCGCCAGCTCGATCGCCGTACGGACAAGGCGGATCGAGCGGCCCGTGCGCCGGTGCAGACCGGTCATCAGGCCGTCACGCGGGCCCGGGCCGAAGCTCGCCGCGATGTACAGGCCGGTGGCCACACCGTTGAGGACGATGCCCGCTGCCAGGAGCGGAACGCGGGCGCTGAGGGCGTCCGCGTCGGGGACCAGGGCGAGGGTGGCGTCCATGGCGAGGCCGACCGCGAAGACGTTCGAGACCGTGCCCAGGCCTGGGCGCTGGCGCAGCGGAATCCACAGGAGCAGCACGGCCGCGCCCACGAAGATCGACACGACGCCGATCGTCAGCCCGGTCAGCTCGGCCAGCCCCTGGTGCAGCACGCCCCAGGGCTCCAGGCCGAGGCCGGACTCGACGAGCAGGGCCGAGCTGGCCCCGTACAGCGCGAGGCCGGCGTACAGCTGGACCAGCCGTCGCACGAAACGGTTCTGTGCCGACAACGAACTCACGAGCTGCCCCCTGTGGTGGTAGTGGCCTGGCACATGAAACCCTGTGGCTTGGCATCGGATCTCATCCATGGCCAATTTTGGAGAGGTGGACTGATCTGCATGGTGCAGTGGACTTCGGCGGTGGGTACCGCGCAGCTCGCCCGGCTGCTCACCTCGCAGCAGGACCGCCCCGCGGGTCCCGGCACCCGCCGTCCGCCCGCCTACCGCTCACTCGCCGACGGCATCCGGCTGCTGGTGCTGGAAGGCCGGGTGCCGGTCGCCGCCCGTCTTCCCGCCGAACGGGAACTGGCCCTCTCCCTCTCCGTCAGCCGCACCACCGTCGCCGCCGCCTACGAGGCGCTCCGCGCCGAGGGCTTCCTGGAGTCCCGGCGCGGCGCGGGCAGCTGGACCGCTGTACCCGCGGGTAACCCACTGCCCGCGCGCGGGCTCGAACCCCTGCCGCCCGAGGCACTCGGCTCGGTGATCGACCTCGGTACGGCTGCCCTGCCAGCGCCCGAGCCCTGGCTCACCCGTGCCGTCCAGGGCGCACTGGAAGAACTGCCCCCGTACGCGCACACGCACGGCGACTACCCGGCCGGGCTGCCCGCGCTGCGCGCGATGATCGCCGAGCGCTACACCGGGCGCGGGATCCCCACCATGCCCGAACAGATCATGGTGACGACCGGCGCGATGGGTGCCATAGACGCCATCTGCCATCTGTTCTCCGGCCGGGGCGAGCGCATCGCCGTGGAATCGCCCTCGTACGCCAACATCCTTCAGCTCATGCGGGAGGCGGGCGCCCGGCTCGTGCCCGTCGCGATGGCCGAGGGGCTCGCCGGCTGGGACCTGGACCGCTGGCGCCAGGTACTGCGCGAGGCCGCGCCCCGGATCGCGTACGTCGTGGCCGACTTCCACAACCCCACAGGTGCGCTCGCCGACGAGGACCAGCGACGCCAACTCGTGGACGCGGCCCGGTCGGCGGGGACGGTGCTCGTCGCCGACGAGACGATGACCGAGCTGTGGCTCGAACCGGATGTCGAGATGCCCCGCCCGGTGTGCGGCTTCGACCCCGCCGGGTCGACGGTCATCACGGTGGGTTCCGCCAGCAAGGCATTCTGGGCCGGGATGCGCATCGGCTGGGTGCGGGCGGCTCCGGACATCATCCGCAGCCTCGTCGCCGCGCGCGCCTACGCCGACCTGGGCACGCCTGTGCTCGAACAGCTGGCCATCAACTGGTTGCTGAGCACGGGTGGTTGGGAGCGGGCGGTCGCGATGCGGCGCGAACAGGCCCGGGGCAACCGGGACGCACTGGTCGCGGCGGTACGACGGGAGCTGCCGGACTGGGAGTTCGCGGTGCCCAGGGGTGGACTGACGTTGTGGGTCCGTACGGGGGGGCTGTCGGGGTCACGGCTCGCCGAGGCGGGGGAGCGGGTGGGGGTGCGGGTGCCCTCGGGGCCGCGCTTCGGGGTCGACGGCGCCTTCGAGGGATATGTGCGGTTGCCGTTCACCGTGGGGGGAGCGGTGGCCGACGAGGCGGCGGTCCGGTTGGCTGCGGCGGCGCGGATCGTGGCGCGCGGGGGCTCCGGGGGAGCCGAGTCTCCCCGTACGTTCGTGGCGTAGCGGCGCCTCGCAAGTGCGGAGAGCGGTGGCTGCCCCGGCGCGGAATCCGGGGACAGCTCAGGAAGTCTCCGCCGCCACCGCCGCCTCGACGGGCACCGGTTCCAGGGTCACCGGACTTGTCCGCGGGGGCAGCAGTTCCAGTACCGCCTGGCGCTGTGCGTCGCTCGTCGCGTCGTCGTGGGGGTCCGGGGTGGCCGGGACCTGAAGGCGGTGGACCGGGCCCGTGCCCAGGCGGGCGTAGCCGCGGCCCGGGGGCATGACCGGGACCGGTGTCGTGTTCGGGGGTGCGCCCAGGACCGCTTCCAGCTGACCGGGGGACACCGGGCCGAGGACGACACGCGCGCGTGTGTGCTGTCGTACGGCGTCGCTCAGGGTGTCCGCGCTGTCGGACTCTTCCGCCAGCACCACCGTCACGTTCGCCGCCCGGCCGTGTCGAAGGGGTACCTGGAGCAGGGACTGGAGGTCGCGGCGGCCGTCGGCGGCGGCCAGGTGGGCGAGGGCGCCGGGGCGGTCGAGGAGGAGCCAAAGGGGGCGTCGGGTGTCTTCGGGGAGCGGTTGACCGGCCTGGCGGGCGCGGTTGGCCGCGATCAGCCGGCGTTCTGTTTCCTGGGCGGCCCATTCGAGGCTTGCCAGGGCTCCGGTCGGGGCGCACTCGACGGCCAGGACGCCGTCCCGGCCGGTCAGGCACGCGTACTCGCCGGTGCCGCTGCCGTCGACGATCAGGATGTCGCCGTACTGGAGGGCCTGGAGGGCGATCGAGCGCAGGAGTGTCGTGGTGCCGCTGCCCGGCTCGCCCAACACCAGGAGGTGCGGCTCGGTGGAGCGGGCGCCCGTGCGCCAGACGACCGGCGGTACGTCACGCTGCTCCTCGCCGTGGCTGAGGGGGAGCGTGCGCTGCACCTGGGTGGGGTCCGTGAAGCCGAGCACCGTTTCGCCCGGGGACGTGACGAAGCGTTGCGCGGCGATGTCGGTGGGGAGGGGCGGCAGGACCGTGACCGTGAGCTGGTTGCTCTCCTCGTCCCACGCGAAGTGGTACTCGCGGCCCCGGCCCGACTTGGCGTGCAGCAACTGCTCGATCCGCGCGCGGGAGTCTGTCTCGCCGTCGGTGAAGTACGCCGGGTAGCGCACGACCAGGTGCGAGACGCGGCCGGTGCCGTCGAACTCGTACGCCGGAAAGGTCTTCGCCCAGTCGCCGCCGTGGGCATAGAGGGGATCGGGGTCTTCGGGGGTGGAGAAGTAGGGGACCAGCGCCTCGTACAGGGACAGGAGGCGCTGGGCCTGGGACTCGTCGGGCCCCTCGGGTTCCGCCGGGGCACGGTCCCGGCCGTGCCAGGCCGCTGCCGCCATCACCGAGATGACGGCGAGCAGCGGCCCGTACGGCACGAGGGCCACGACCAGAACCACCGAGGCCACCAGGAACAGCAGTGGCCCGCGCTTGTCCTTGGGCGTGTCGGCCCACTTGTGCAGCCCCGCCGCAGCCAGCCGGCGAAGACCACGGCTGATCGTGATCAGCGGATGGAGGACGTCGGTGGCGCTGTCGGCTGCGGTCCGGGCCAGCTCCCGGCTCCGGGCGATCTGTGCACTGCCGTTGCTCAGGATGCGGGGAAGGGGGCGCCGGGCCACTGCTGTCTCCTGGAGGTACGTGCGGGCGGTAGGGGCGTCAGAACTTGATTCCGCCGAGCAGGCCCGCCAGGCTCTCGCCGCCGGCCTTGATGCTCGGTGCGATGGCGGTGCTCGCGAGATAGAAGCCGAACAGCGCGGCCACGAAGGCGTGGGACGCCTTGAGCCCGTCCTTCTTGAAGAAGAGGAAGACGATGATGCCGAGCAGAACGACGCCTGAGATGGAGAGGATCATGAGAGATCTCCTGGTGTGGTGGGGGACAGTCACCATGAGTTCTTCCAGGATCACCGCATGTATCCATACGATAAAAGGTGCAATCGAGTGAAGTTCCGCATATTTCACCCTGTTGGCGGACCTGTTCGGTGCCATCCGGGGGTGCTGATCTCTGCGGCGGAGGTGTCGGGTCATGTGCCTGTTGAGCCAGTACTCTGACGATTCACCCGTACGGTTGTCATGAGAGGTGGTCCGGCCGATGAGTGAAGCCCCCGACCCCGAGGTCGTGGAGCTGGCGACGAAGATCTTCGATCTGGCCCGGCAGGGGCAGACCGAGGCGCTCGTGGCGTACGTCGACGCTGGCGTCCCGGCCGACCTCACCAACGACCGCGGCGACTCCCTGGTGATGCTCGCCGCCTACCACGGCCACGCCGGCGCGGTCCGGGCGCTCCTCACGCGTGGTGCCGACGGGGACCGGGTGAACGACCGGGGCCAGACCCCGCTCGCCGGGGCCGTATTCAAGGGTGCGCAGGACGTCATCCAGGCACTCCTGGAGGGTGGCGCCAACCCGGCCGAGGGCATGCCCTCGGCCGTCGACACCGCCCGGATGTTCGGCAAGACGGAAGTGCTGGAGCTGTTCGGCGCGCATTGAGCCGTACACACTGACCAGCTACGACAAGGAAAACGGGGGAGGCGGAACGGGGCCGCCGGAAATACGGTCGCGGCAGCTTGAACAGCCGGGTCATCATGACGTCGTGATTCACGGACGCGATGGCTGGGCAGGTGTTGCCGCACCGCGCGGGCCGTGATGCGGTCCGCATGGGCCCACCTACGAGAGGCAGAGGAAGATGGTCTACAGCAAGCAGGAAACGGCGGGCGCTCCGACGTGTTGTCACGCGGCCAGGTAAAGCAGGATCCCGGTTGCGTCGACGCTTGATGTGAGGCTGTTTCCCATGTTCGATCCGGTCATAGCGCCCAGCGGTACGCTGCTCGGCCTGCTCCAGAGGGGCCGCGGCGACGGCACGCTGCACGCGCTCACCGCACCGCGGGCCGAGGCGCTCGCGGCACTGAACCAGTGCGTGCTCCACGACCCCCGCCACGACTGGCAGGTGGAGAACCGCTCCCTTTACTACGCCCGTCTCTATGTCGACCTCCACGGCGAGCTCGACGAGATCGAGGCCCATCTCTTCGACGTCGAGGACGTCCTCGATACCGACGAGTCCCGCACCGGACTCGCCCTCGCGGTCCTCGGGCACCTCGCCTCGTACGGCAGGCGGGACGCACTCGACCTGCTGCGCAGGTACGCCGCGACCGGCACCAGCTGGGCCTGGGCGCTGGACGAACTGGCGCTCAGGGACGACGACGCGGGGCTGCGCGCCCTCGCCGCCCCCGTGCTGGCACGCTTCGGCACCGACGCGGAGGGCGAGGCCGAGCTCGCCGTGGTCGTGCGCGACGCCTTCGAGCCGCGGCCATGGCGGCTGTGGGCCGAGGATCCGCGCCAATCGATCTCCACACGCGTGCGTGCCGCGCAGGAGACCGGCTGCTTCGACCGCTGGCAACGCCAGATGCGACCGTCCGGGCCCCGCCCGGGCTGGAGCGTGCAGGCGGTCTTCGAGTGGGCCCAGCAGGGAATCGACCGCGGCGCCGTGCTCCATGTGCCCGCCGCGCGCTGCCTGACGGCTGTGGCGGGCCCGGAGGACCGTCCGCAGATCCTGGAGGCGGCCCGCAGTGGTGGCGACGGTGCCCGCTGTACGGCCCTGCGCTATCTCGCGGACGGCAATGATCCCGATGCCCTCGACCTGATCGAGGGTGCGGTCACCGACGGCACGACGGCCGTTGTGGAGGCTGCCGTCGATGCATTCGAACGTATGCGCAGTATCGCTGCCGTCGACCACGCGCGCGGGTGGGTCCACCGGCCCGACCCCCTGGGCGCCGCCGCCGGACGGATGCTGGCCTGTCTGGGCGGCACCCGGGACAGCGACCTCGTCCTCGGCGCACTGCGGGAGGCCGTACGGGGTGAAGGGCCCGACGCGCCCACCCTGTGGACCCTGGTGGACGGCGCGGGACGGCTCGGCATCGTCTGCGCCGCCCCCGTGCTGCGGCACGTCTACCGAGAGACCGCCTCGTCCCATCTGCGCGGCCGGGCCGCCCGGGCCCTCGCCGCCACCGACCCGTCCTTCGCCGCCGGCTTCGCCGTCGAATGCCTGTGGGACTGCGAGGAGACCACCCGCGAGGTCGCCGCCCGGCACGCCGAGACCGGTGACGCCAGGGTCGTCGACCAGCTGCGGCGACTCGCCGCCGACCCGGCCGAGGAGGCCGAGGTCCAGACGGCGGTACGAAGCCGGATCGGGCCCGACAGCACCGCCGTATGAACGGGGGATGACCCGGGGATCAGGAGCGCGTGGACGCGCGCCGACCCGCGAGGGAGCGGTGCGCAACGCTCATGGGACGTTCCCCGTCCGGAAAGATCGACGTTGACGCGGGCACGTCCAGTACGGCGACAACACCCTTATGCGTGTCGTCATCGTGACCGAATCCTTTCCCCCTGATGTGAACGGCGTGGCCCACTGCGCGCTCCAGACCGCCCGGCACCTCGTCGATCGCGGTCACGTTCCCCTCGTCGTCGCCCCGGCCACCGCCGCCGGGAACGGGCCCGACGCCTCGGCGCCGTGCCCCGTCGTCCGTGTCCCCTCCCTACCGCTCCCGGGCTACCCCCAGGTCCGTGTCGCCCTCCCCAGCCGACGCGTCGCCGCCGCGATCACCGAGCACCGCGCGGACATCGTCCACCTGGCCAGCCCCTTCATCCTCGGGGTGCGCGGCATGGCCGCCGCCGCCCGGCTCGGCATCCCCGCCGTGGCCGTCTACCAGACCGACCTGGCCGGATACGCTCGCACATATGTGCACGCTGGTGAGGCGGCCGCCTGGCGGCGCATCCGCTCCGTCCATGCCGCCGCCGACCTCACCCTCGCACCCTCCAGCGCGGCCCTGCACGACCTGGAGTCGCACGGAGTGCCCCGGGTGAAGCTGTGGCAGCGCGGGGTGGACACCGTGCGCTTCCGCCCCGAACTCCGGGAGGAGGCCATCCGCCGCGAACTCGCCCCCAACGGCGAGCTGATCGTGGGCTACGTCGGCCGGCTCGCCCCCGAGAAGCAGGTCGAACTCCTCTCCGGGGTCTGTGGCCTGGACGGTGTACGGGTCGTAGTCGTGGGTGACGGGCCCAGCGAACCGGGACTGCGCGAGCAGCTGCCGGGCGCGGTCTTCCTGGGCCGCCGCACCGGGGACGAACTCGCCCGGATCTTCGCCTCGCTGGACGTCTTCGCGCACACCGGCCCCTTCGAGACCTTCTGCCAGACCGTGCAGGAGGCCATGGCGAGCGGTGTGCCCGTCGTCGCCCCCGCCGCCGGCGGACCGCTGGACCTGGTCGCCCACGGGCGCACCGGCCTGCTGGTCCCGCCGCGCGACGCGCCCGCCGTACGGGACGCGGTCTGGTCCCTGGCCCGTGACCCGGGCCTGCGGGCCGCCTACGGCGCCGCCGCCCGGGCGACGGTCGAGGGCCGCACCTGGGCGGCCGTCGGCGACCAACTCGTCGGGCACTACGCCGACATCCTCACCGCGCGGACGGTGGTGGCCGCATGAACGGCGAGACACCGCGCAGGACGAGCGGGCCGCTGCGCATCGTCCGGCTGGCGAACTTCGTCGCCCCCGCCTCGGGCGGGCTGCGCACCGCGCTGCGCGAACTGGGCGCCGGTTACCGGGCCGCCGGGCACGAGCCCGTCCTGATCGTGCCCGGTGAGCGGGCGAGCGACCGCGACACCGACCAGGGGCGCGTGATCACCCTGCCCGGCCCGCTGCTGCCCGGCACCGGCGGCTACCGCGTCCTCACGGACAAACGGCGCGTATCCGCCCTCCTGGAGGAACTGGCTCCGGACCGCCTGGAGGTGTCCGACCGGACGACTCTCAGGTGGACCGGCAGGTGGGCGCGCCGGGCCCGCGTCCCCGCTGTGATGGTCTCCCACGAGACCGCCGACGGCGTCCTGCGCACCTGGGGTCTGTCGGAGTACCTCTCCCGGCGCGCCGCCGACGCCCTCAACGTCCGTACGGCACACACCTACGCGCGAGTGGTGTGCACCACCGAGTTCGCCGAGCGGGAGTTCGTGCGGATCGGCGCGCGCAATGTCGTACGGGCTCCCCTGGGTGTCGACCTGCTACGGCGGCACCCGTCGCTGCGGGACCCGGAACTGCGGGCCCTGCACGCGCGCGGGGACGAGGTGCTGCTGGCGATGTGCTCACGGCTGTCCGTCGAGAAGCGGCCCAGCACGGCACTGGACGCCGTGGAGGCGCTGCTGCGTCGCGGACAGCGGACAAGGCTGGTGGTGGCCGGGGACGGGCCGCTGCGGGCCCGCCTTGAGCAGCGGGCGCGGGCGCGCGGACTGCCGGTCACCTTCCTCGGGCACGTCGCGGACCGGGCACTGCTGGGCAGGCTCCAGGCATCCGCCGACGTGTGCCTGGCGCCCGGGCCCGCGGAGACGTTCGGGCTCGCCGCGCTGGAGGCGATGGCCTGCGGGACACCCGTGGTCGTCAGCGCCTCCTCCGCGCTGCCCGAGGTGATCGGGTCCACCGGGGCCGTCGCGGCCGACGACGGAGAGGCCTTCGCGGACGCCGTACGGCTGCTGCTGGGGCGGCCCGAGCACGAGCGCCGCGAGAACGCACGCGCGCGTGCGGAGTGCTTCGGCTGGCCTGCCGCGGTCGAAGCGTTCCTCGCGGCACACGACGTGGTGGTGCCGTCCACCGGAGAGGCGCCCGCGCGGCCCGTCGTACCGGAGGGTGTCGGATGAGACCGCTGCGGTTCGTGGCGCTCGGTGACTCGCTGACCGAGGGCGTGGGCGATCCCGTGGACGGCGGGTGGCGCGGCTGGGCCGCCCTGCTCGCCGACGGGTTCGGCGACACACCCATCGAGTTCAGCAACCTCGCGGTCAGCGGGGCACAGACACGCGACGTACTGGAACGGCAGACGCCAACCGGACTCGACCTGGAGCCGGACATCGTGTCCGTCGTCATCGGGGTGAACGACACCCTGCGCCGCACCTTCGACATTCACGCGGTGGCCACCCGGCTGGACGAGGTGTACGCGGCCTTCACCGAGCGGGGTGCGCTCCTGCTCACGGCGTGCCTGCCCGACCCGGGGGCGATGCTGGGGCTGCCCGGCGCCCTGGCGAACCCGCTGGCCCGGCGGCAGCGGGCGGTCAACGCGGTCGTGCACGCCCTCTCCGAGCGTTACGGGGCCGTGCATCTGCACGCCGCCGGGGGCGAGTGGCTCTGCGGGCGGGAGATGTGGAGCGCGGACCGGCTGCACCCCGGCGAGCGGGGGCACCGGCAGCTCGCGGTCCGCTTCCACGCGCTGCTCGCGGAGAGGGGGGTCACGGGCGGGGCGGGTCCGTCGGCCGGGCCGCAGCAGCCCGCGCCCACCCGGTCGGCCAATCTGCGCTGGCTGGCCACCGCGGGCACGGGCTGGGTGGCGCGGCGCTGCACCGACCTGCTGCCGCAGCTCCTCCGGCTGGCTGCCCAGGAGGTCCGCCACCGCGCCCGAGGCACCAGCGCCCGCCTCGACCTGGGGGCGGCCCACGCCGTGGCGGCGGCCCTCGCAGCCCTGTCGGTCGCGGAACACCGGGCCGAGCCGGACGTGGCGTAGGACCCGGCCGGCGGAGCAGGTCGGGGGCGAGTCCGGCTGCGAGGAGGAGAGCGCCGGAGTGAACGCGCCCCGCGCGAGCGATGCCGAGCATCGGCAACGCCGCTGGGGTCCCCTGGGGGAGGGCGTGTTGAGACCCACGCCTCCGGCGTGGTCCACCGGAGACTCCCTGGGCGGTTCAGCGGCGGCGCACGGGCACGAACCTGACCGGGGTGCCCGGTGTCGCCTGGGCGGCGGCCGGCAGGTCGGCGGTGCGCACGACGGCGATCACCGGATAGCCCCCGGTGGTCGGATGGTCGGCGAGGAAGACCACCGGCCTGCCGTCCGGGGGCACCTGGACCGCGCCCAGGACCATGCCCTCACTGGGGAGTTCACCGGCGAAGGCCCGCTCCAGGGAGGGACCTTCCGTGCGCAGCCCGATGCGGTTGCTCGCGGAGGACACCTGGTACGTGGACGTGGCGAAGGTCCGTAGCGCGGCGGGGGTGAACCAGTCGTCGCGCGGCCCGACGGTCACCCGGAGCACGAGTTCGGCCGGGGGCGCCGGCTGTGGAACGACGTCCACGCGCGCGTGCCCGCCTGTCACCCGGCCCAGGGGCAGCACCGCGCCGTCGGTCAGGGGCGGCGGGCCCAGACCGGACAGCAGGTCGGTGGAGCGGCTGCTCAGCACCGGCTCCACGGCGACTCCGCCGGAGACGGCCACGTAACCGCGTACTCCGGACAGGGCCGTCCCGACGTCCAGCAGCGCGCCGGCGGGCACCTGCGCCGGCGCGCCCCAGGCCACCGGGCGGCCGTCCACCGTGACCGGGCACGGGGCGCCTCCGACCGCGACGGTGACCGGGCAGCGGGGGCGCAGGGCGCAGCCGTTGAGGGTGGTCTCCAGGACGGCCGCGTCGGACGGGTTGCCGACCAGCCGGTTGACGAGCGCCGCCGCGGGCGCGTCCAGGGCGCCGGAGCGGGGCACCCCGAGATGGGCGTACCCGGGACGTCCCAGGTCCTGCACGGTGGTCAGCGCCCCCGCCCGTACGACGGCGAGCGCGCGATCCGTCATGGGCGCCCCGGCGGGACGAAACGGACCCGGGTGCCCGGGGACAGCAGGGCGGCCGGCACGCGCGCGTGGTCCCACAGGACCGCGTCCGTCGTACCGATCAGCTGCCAGCCGCCCGGCGACGAACGCGGGTACACACCCGTGTACGGGCCCGCCAGCGCCACCGCACCGGCCGGGACGGACGTCCGCGGGGTCGCCCGGCGGGGCACGTCGTAGCGTGCCGGGAGACCGGTGAGGTAGCCGAAGCCGGGCGCGAAACCGCAGAAGGCGACCCGGAACTCGGTGTCCGCGTGGATGCGCGCCACCGCTTCCTCGGACACGTCCCACAGGGTGGCGACGTCGGCGAGGTCCGGGCCGTCGTAGCGGACCGGGAGTTCGATGATCTCCTGGGTGCGGGGGAGTGCCGGGGACACGTCGGAGGCGGTCAGTTCGGAAGCCAGCCGGACGGGGTCGGCGAGCCCGTCGAGGAGGACCGTACGGGCCGCGGGAACGATCTCCCGTACGGACAGGGTGCCTTCCGCGCGTCGGCGCAGCAGTTCCGCGTGCAGGGCCTGGGCCTGCTCTCCGGAGGAAACCTCGACCAGCAGCGCGTCGTCGCCGACGGACAGCGCCCTCATGCCGTTCGTTCCGCGCGTGCGAAGGCCTCCACGCGGACGCCCGACGCCTCAAGGCGCTCGCGGACCCGGCGGGCCAGATCCACCGCGCCGGGCGTGTCGCCGTGGACGCACAGGGAGCGGGCGCGGACCGCGAGGGGTGTTCCGGAGTGCGACGCGACCACCCCGGTCCGGGCGAGGGTCACGGATCGTGCCACGACGGCGTACGGGTCGGTCACCACGGCCCCGTCCTGGCCACGCGGCACGAGCGTGCCCTCCTCGGTGTACGCCCGGTCCGCGAACGCCTCAGGGACGGCAGGGAGCCCTGCCGCTTCGGCCAGCTCCAGCAGCCGCGAGCCCGGCAGCCCGAGCACCGGCAGCCCCTGGTCCGCCAGGAGCACGCCGTCGATCACCGCCTCCGCCTGCTCCTTGTCGTGCACGACGCGGTTGTAGAGCGCGCCGTGCGGCTTGACGTACGACACGCGCGTGCCCGCCGCGCGTGCGAAGACCTCCAGGGCGCCGATCTGGTAGGCCACCTCGGCCGTCAGTTCGTCGGGCGGCACGTCCATCGCGCGCCGCCCGAAGCCCGCGAGGTCGCGGTAGGAGACCTGGGCGCCGATCCGTACACCGCGCTCGGCCGCCAGTTCGCACACCCGCCGCATGGTGGCCGCGTCCCCGGCGTGGAAGCCGCAGGCCACGTTGGCACTGGTGACGACGGACAACAGCTGTTCGTCGTCGGTCAGCCGCCAGCGGCCGAAGCCCTCGCCGAGGTCGGCGTTGAGGTCGATCATCCGGGACTCCTGTCACGCTCCGGTCAGGCGACGCGGTACTGCTCGTCGCGGGTGTCGGTGAGGAACATCTGGCCCGGCGCGTGCGTGACGGCGAAGGGCGGGCGGGACGCCGTCACCGCGGCCTGCGGGGTCACTCCGCAGGCCCAGAACACCGGGATGTCGTCCGGTGCGAGGTCCACCGGATCGCCGAAGTCCGGACGGCCGAGGTCGTCGATGCCGAGCCCCGACGGGTCGCCGCAGTGTACGGGGCTGCCGTGCACCGCCGGGAGCAGACTGCTCTCCCGGATCGCGGCCGCCAGGTGCTGCGGTGGTACCGGACGCATGGACACCACCAGGGGGCCGTGCAGCCGCCCGGCGGGACGGCACTGGCGGTTGGTCACGTACATCGGGACGTTGCGGCCCTGCTCGATGTGCCGGATCGGGACGCCCGCATCGGCGAGCGCCCACTCGAAGGTGAAGCTGCATCCGATGAGGAACGTCACGAGGTCGTCGCGCCAGTGGGCGAGCACGTCCGTGGGCTCCTCCACCAGCTCGCCGTCCCGCCAGACCCGGTAGCGCGGCAGGTCGGTGCGCAGGTCCGCGCCCTCGGCCAGGACGGTGGTCCAGGAACCGGCGTCCGTGACGTCCAGGACAGGGCAGGGCTTCTGGTTGCGCTGGCAGAACAGCAGCATGTCGTACGCCCAGTCGGCGGGCACCGAGATCAGGTTGACCTGGGTGTGGCCGGCCGCGACGCCTGCGGTGGGGCCTGTCAGGCCCGCGCGGAACCGGGCTCGGGCGGATTTCGGGCTCCACGCGTGCGCGTGCTCGTCGACGAGGGACAGAGGGCGGTCTTCCGTACGGTTCACTGAAGTTCCTTCCCGCGGGTCTCCGGCAGCCCCAGCAGTGCCAGGGCGGCGATGCCGTATCCGATCGCGCCGAAGACCAGCGCGCCGCCCACGCCCCAGCTGTCGGCCAGGAAGCCGACGGTGGTGGGGAAGACGGCGCCGACGGCCCGGCCGGTGTTGTAGGTGAAGCCCTGGCCCGTGCCGCGTACAGCGGTCGGGTACAGCTCGCTCAGATAGGAACCGAAGCCGCTGAAGATCGCCGACATGCAGAACCCGAGCGGGAAACCGAGCACCAGGAGAAGGGTGTTGGCGCCGTCCGGGATGTTCGCGTAGGCGAGGATGCACAGCGCCGAGAGGACCGCGAACAGCCAGATGTTGCGCCTGCGGCCGAGCCGGTCGGTGAGGTAACCGCCGGTCAGATAGCCGATGAAGGCTCCGGAGATCAGGAACGTGAGATACGAACCGGTGCCGACGACCGACAGTCCGCGTTCCGTCTTCAGATAGGTGGGCACCCAGGTCGCCAGGGTGTAGTAGCCGCCCTGGACACCGGTGGACAGCAGGACCGCGAAGATCGTGATGCGGAGCAGTCCGGGTGCCTCGGCCGTGCCGGGCCTGAAGATCTCCGCGAACGAGCCCTTCTTCGGGTTCTTCTCGCGCTCGGCGACCGCCTGGGGCGCGTCCTGCACCGAGCGTCGCATCCAGACGACCAGCAGCGCGGGCAGAGCGCCCGTCCAGAACATCACGCGCCAGGCCAGGTCGTCGTCGAGGAACGAGAAGACCATGGTGTAGACGATCACGGCCAGTCCCCAGCCCACGGCCCAGGAGCTCTGGATCGCGCCGAGCGTACGGCCGCGGTGCTTCGGGCTCGCGTACTCGGCCACCAGGATCGCGCCCACTGCCCACTCGCCACCGAAACCGAGGCCCTGGAGGGCGCGGAACACCAGCAACGTCTCGTAGTTGGGCGCGAAACCGCAGGCGACGGTGAAGACCGCGTACGTGATCACCGTGATCATCAGTGCCCTGACCCGGCCGATCCGGTCCGCGAGCACCCCGGCGCCGGCGCCGCCGACCGCGGAGACGACCAGGGTGACGGTGGTGAACAGGCCGGTCTGGCCGCTGTTCAGGCCGAAGTACGCGGACAGCGCCACCATGCTCAGCGGCAGCGTGAAGTAGTCGTACGAGTCCAGGGCATAGCCGCCGAAAGCGCCACCGAAGGCGCGGCGGCCCCGCGGGCCCAGCGCCCGCAGCCAGGCGAACGCGCCTTCGTCGACGGCGGGTTCACTCGCTCCGGGGCGGGTGTCGGCGGGCAGGGCCTGCGGTGGAGGGGTTGTGCTCATGTGCACCTCGCAGTTGAGGGACGGAGGGTGCTTGAGGAATGAGCGGTGCGGAAGCTGTCGGCACCGCGCGGATCCGGCGGTGCCTGTCCAGCAAGGTAGAGGATCGTTGAACGATCCTTCAATACCCGTGTTGTTTCGTTCTTGTATCTGCGATTGAATTCCGGGCATGGCAGAGCAGTTGACGGGACTGGCCGACGACCGCGCGCTCCTCGGGCGCACCAGTACCGCCGAGCGGGTGTCGGACATTCTCAGGAGCCGTATCGCCGACGGGTACTTCCCGCCCGGGACCCGGCTCTCCGAGGACAGCATCGGCGGCGCCCTCGGCGTCTCCCGCAACACGCTGCGCGAGGCGTTCCGGCTGCTCACGCATGAACGCCTGCTGATCCACGAACTCAACCGAGGTGTCTTCGTACGGGTCCTCACGGTCGAGGACGTCGAGGACATCTACCGCACCCGTGCTCTCGTCGAATGCGCCGTGGTCCGCGGGCTCGGTGAGCCGCCGTACGCCCTGGAGAACCTTGCCGCGGCCGTCGAGGAGGGGCAGCAGGCGGCGCGCGACGGTGACTGGAAAGTGCTGGGTACGGCCAACATCCACTTCCACCGCGAACTCGTCGCGCTGGCCGACAGCGCACGCACCGACGAGCTGATGCGCAGCGTCTTCGCCGAACTGCGCCTCGCCTTCCACGTCGTGGACGACCCGCGACGCCTGCACGAGCCCTATCTCGCGCGCAACCAGCAGATACTGCGGACCCTCCAGGCGGGCGACCGGGGGCGGGCCGAGGGGCTGCTTTCGGTCTATCTCGACGACTCCCTCAAACGGGTTGTCGAGGTCTACCGGCGTCGGGTGGGCGAGGACGGGTAGCCGGTACTGGGTTCGGGACCTGCGGCGTTCCACAGGGTGCGGGCCACACGGTGGCGGGGTGACAGCGGGTCGCTTCTGAGTCGTTTGGGCCGTTGTCAGACCGAGGACCTAGTCTGTGCACCGTGACTTCGCCTGCATCGACGGACAGCGTTCCGCCCCAGCTCAGCGCGGGGCCGCGCCCCGCTCCGGGCCCGGCCGCCGACGAGGGACTGGCGCGGCGCCTGCGCGCGCTCGCCTGCACGGCCCCGCTCCACGACCTGGACGCGCGCAAGGCGAATCTCGCGGGCGAGTACTCGGTGTACGGCATGGCGGAGGTCGCCCTCGCGGCCATCGATCTGGTCACCCTGAACATGGACTTCGACACGGGCGCCGACCACGACCAGATCGTCGCCCGTCTCATCCCGCGCATCGCCGCCCAGGCCCCGCGGCGGCCCGTCACCGAGCACGAGCGCGTCGCCCGCTGGGTCCTGGAGAACCTGATCAACGTCGGCAGCGTCGACCGCGGCTTCCGGGCCGTATACGGCACGTTCGCCCCGGACGGTACGTATGTACGCCGTGACTACGACTTCAAGCTGATCGAAGAACTCCCGGGGTACGACGGAAGCGTCTACCTCCGTACGACGGACGAAGCGGTCAACGTACTCGTCGGCGCCCTCGACACCGACGTCACCAGCGCCCAGATCGCCGCCGAGGTCAAGCTGGAGGTGCTGATCAGCCGCGGCCGGCTGGCCGACGCCCAGCTCGCCGCGGAGCAGGCCCGGTACCGGACCGTGCAGTACTCGGAGACCCTGCGCAGGGCGCTGGACGCTACCCGGCGGAACGTACGCGCGGTGGACTGGCTCCAGACCGTTCCCGACATGATCGCCGAAGCGCTCGACCATGTCGCCGACCGGTACCGCCATGAGAACGCGATCCTGACCAACATCCGCAAGGCCCGCGACGAGTCCGAGGACCCCGAGCAGAAGCGGCGCGCGGCCGAACTCGTCGACATCGTCAAGGACTGTATCCGCCGGCACACGCAGCTCCAGTCCCGGCTCCTGGAGGCGGGGCCGCTGTTCCGCGCGGAGCAGGACCGGCAGGCGTTCGCGACGCCGATGACGTCGTCGGGGATAGACCTGTACGGCCATCTGGTCGCCCCTGTGCTGCCGTTGCCCCTTGAGCGGGCGGTTCGGGTCACGGACGCGTTCTTCGCGCGCGGGACGGGGCTTCGTACGCCGGTGTCGGTCCGGATCGGTGACCTCGTGGACATCCTGCTGACGCCGCCGCAGGAGCGGGAGCATCTCGGGGCGGAGATGCCGGAGCCGGACCTGATCGCCACGCCGGACGACAGCCGGTTCAGCGAGGAACAGTTGGCGGCGGCGATGGAGTTGCTGGATCTGCCCGCGGACGCTCCTCGGCGACTGTCGGGGCTGCTTGCCGAGGCTCGTCTTCGGGATGCGGAACTTCCTTATCTGGTGGCCCTGTTGGCCGTGCACGCGGCCAGTCCGCCAGTGGGGACGGCTTATCGCCAGGGCGAGAGGAAGTTGCTGTTCGCTGTCGATGACGGGACGGAGCTGGACGATCCGGAGTTCGGGGGCGCCGACTTGATCGTGGGGATGGCGTTGCTGGATGCGGTGGGGATGGCCGCGGGCCGGTCGGAGGCGGCGTGATGTTTTGTGGGTCGTTCTTCGTCCTGCGGCCGGTGGAGGCTTGTCGCGCAGTTCCCCGCGCCCCTTTAGGGGCGCCTGCCCATGCCCCTGTTTACAAGATCCACAAGGAGTCTCAGTCGTGAGCGAGCAGGTCGACTGGAGTGAGCCGGAGGCTGTTGCCGCGCCGGCCGCCGCTGCCGTCATTACTCCTGGCGATGCCGCCGATGCCGCTCGGCTGGTGGCCTTCGGGCTTCAGCCCAAGCTGCAGGCTGCTCGGGACCAGGAGTACGCCGAGTTGTTGCGGCGGTATCGCGAGGACCCGGCCTTTGCCCGGCTCGCCGACGCGGTGGCCGCGGGGCTCGGGCTGGTCGTGCTGGAGGTGTCCCCGCGCGCGGGGATGGCCGTCACCGCCGCCGAGGACTCCGTTTTCGCCGTGCGGATGGGGGACTACGCACGTCGTACGTCCGCCGATGGCTCGGACCGATTTCTGCACGGGCTCGCCCATCTCGCCGTTGCCGCCATGGCGTTTCCGCGGCCCGAGGATCTCGCCGACGACGGCTACATCGGACGCGTCACCGTCAACGGGGTCGAGGCCTTCGTCCGGCAGGCCTGCCGGCGGCTGGAGGAGCGGGCCGAGGCACAGGGCGTGAACACCGACCCGCCCAGCGACGCCCCTGAACTGGAGGCTGCCTGGCGGATCTGGACGAGGCGGAGCGCGACGGGGGCCACCAAGGACGCGCGGAGACCGGCCAGTTCGACGACCGGGATCGTCGGTAAGGCCGTCGCGTTTCTCACCGACTCCGGCTTCCTGCAGCGCACGGGCGACGACAACGGCGGTACCTATCGCACGACGGCCCGGTACCAGCTACAGGTGCGGGACATGGCAGGCAGCGCCGCCATGGCCGAACTGCTGGAGCTGGGCGTCGTACCGGTCACCGACGGGACACCGACGCTGCTGCCCGCCGAGGAATCCGACGATCTGGAGCTGGTTGCGGACGCAGGGCTGCCCTTCCACCACTCCTGACCGCCGTCCCGACGCCCTTCGCACACATCGCCTCACACCCAACCCGACTACTCCTTCACGACTACGAGAGTCCGCCATGTACGAGCTGTCCCGGGTCCGCCTCTACTCCATCGGTCCTGCCGGTGCGCGCTACGCCGACACCGTGCTTGACCTGCGGGGTGTCGGCGAGCCGGTGCCCGACCCCGCGCCGACCCAGGCGGAGTTCTTCGAGGACGAGCCCGTCGGACCGCCGCGCCGGCCCGCGCCCGCGGGCGTGCTCTTCCTGGAGAACGGCGGCGGCAAGTCCGTACTCCTCAAGCTGATCTTCTCCGTCATGCTGCCGGGGCACCGCAACACGCTCGGTGGAGCCAGTTCCGGCGTGCTGCGCAAGTTTTTGCTCGCCGACGACTGCGGGCATGTGGTCCTGGAGTGGCAGCACACGCTCACCGGCGAGCTGGTGGTGGTCGGCAAGGCGAGCGAATGGCGGGGCCGGCAGGTCTCCAACGACCCGCGGAAGTTCGCCGAGGCCTGGTACTCCTTCCGGCCCGGCCCGGGGCTGAGCCTCGACAACCTTCCCGTCGCCGAGTCCACCGCCGTACGTCCGCCGGTCGAGGGTGCCTCCGGTGCCAAGGGGCGGCGCCGGACGATGAAGGGCTTCCGGGACGCGATCACCGAGGCGGGCAAGGTGTATCCGCACCTCGAAGTGCACTGGGAGGAGATCCACGACCGCTGGAACGAGCATCTGGGGGAGCTGGGTCTCGACCCGGAACTCTTCCGCTACCAGCGGGAGATGAACGCCGACGAGGGTGAGGCCGCCGGCCTCTTCGCGGTCAAGAAGGACTCCGACTTCACCGACCTGCTGCTGCGCGCGGTCACCGACACCCGGGACACGGACGGGCTCGCCGACCTGGTCGGCGGCTTCGGCAACAAGCTGGGGCGGCGGTCCGAACTGATCGCCGAACGGGACTTCACCGCCGGGTCCGTGGACCTGCTCGGGCGGATCGTCGAGGCCGCGGAAACGCGGTCCCGCGCGCGGGACGTCCACTCGGGCGCGGAGCGGCGTACGCGCACACTCGCCCGGCGGCTGTCCGCGCGGGGCGTCCAGGAGCGCGTCCGGGCCGGCGATCTCGCTCAGCGGGTCACCGCCGCGGCGTACACCGTCACCCATTCGGAGGGCGGGCGGGAGCGCAGCGCGCTGATCGCCGCCGAACTAGCCTTCCGGCACGCCTCCCTGGCACTCGCGGCGGCGGAGAAGACGGCAGCCGCGCAGAAGCGGGAACTCGCCGACGCGCGCACCATGCACTCCGCCTGGCAGGCAGCAGAGGTCGTCCTGCGGCACCGCGCCGCCGCCGACCGCTCGGCGCGCGTGGCCGTCGCGATCCGCGAGGCCGAGCGGGACGCGGCCCCGGCGCTCGCCGCCCGAGCCAAGGCCGCCGTCGACCTCGTACGTGCCCTGCAGTCGGCGGCGGAAGGCGCGGAGGCGCTCGCCAACGAGGAGGAGGAGCGGTCCGCCGCCCTTCAGGAGGTCGGCGAGGCCGCGCACCGCGACTCCACAGGCGCCGCCACCGAGGCGCAGCGCGCCCGCAGTGAGGTCGGGCATCTGCGGCAGCGGCTGAGCGAGGTCGAGCAGGAGACCGCCGAGGCGGTGCGTGCGGGCTGGCTCGACGACAGCGCACCCGGCGCGGATCCGGCACGGGCCGCGCTCGCCGCCAGCGACGCCGAGAAATCGGCCGTCGAGGCATGGGACACCGCCCGCGAGGCCTCCAGGCGGTCCTCCGAGCACGCGCGTGACGCGACGTCCACCGAGTCCCGCGCGGAGCTGACGGCGGCCCGCGCGGCGGACGCCGCCACAGCGGCCGAGCGCGCGTACGACGCCGAGCGGCGCACCGCCGAGGGCCTGGCCGTCGAGGAGAGGCTCGCCGAGCTGCTGAGTCTGCCTTCCGCGGGCGGCGGGCGGCAGCGAGGCCGGGCCGCGCTGCCGCGCCAGCACGGTGCGGACCAGGGCGAGGGCGATGGCGGGACGCCTGACGTGCGGGCCGGTACCGGTGCGGAAGCGGGCGCCCCCCGTGCCCGCGACGAGGGTTTCCTGACCCCGGAGGAGCTGGACCGTTTCGCCGACGAACTCCGAGAGCTGCTCGACGACGGGGTCACCTCCGCCGAGCGCCAGCTCTTCGACCTGCGGACCGCCGCAGCCGACGACGCCCGGATCCTCGGCGCGCTCGGTGACGGCGGACTGCTGCCGCCCGGCCCCGATGTGCTGGCCACCGTCGAGTTCCTCGGCGAGCACGGCATCCCCGCGCTGCCCGGCTGGCGCTATCTCGCGCAGGCCGTCGACCCCGCCGACCACGCGCGCGTGCTGGCGGCCCGCCCCGAACTGGTCGACGGCGTCATCATCACCGACCCCGGCGCGCACGCGCGTGCCCGCGAGACCCTCGCCGGCGCCGCCCTGCTGCCACGCTCGGCCGTGGCGGTCGGTACGGCAGCGGCCCTGCTCGCCCCGACTCCGGCCCCCGGACCGGGCGACAGCGACGTGTTCCTCGTACCGCCGAACCCGGCGATGCACGACGAGCACGCCGCCGACGAGGAGCGGCAGGCGCTACGGGCCCGGGCGGGTGCGCGGGAGGAAGAGATCCGCGCGCTCGCGGCGCGGCTCGGGAAGGACCGGGAGCTGTCCGCGCGACTCGCCTCCTGGCGGACGGGCTGTCCGGCCGGGCGGCTCGTCGAGCTGGCCCGGGGCGCGCACGACGCGCGGGCCTTCGCCGAGGAGGCCGAGGCCGAACTGGCCGAGGCGCGAACCGTGCGGGCCGAGGCCGACGAGGTGGCGATCGAGGCGTCCCGGGTGCGGGACGAGCGGCAGGAGGCCGCCCAGCGGGCCCGGCGCGCCGCCGACGCGCTCGCCGGACTGGCGTTCCGGCTGCGCGAACGCGCCGGCTGGCAGGTGAAGGTGCGTGAACTGGCGGACGAGGCCGTCGAGTCGGAAACCCGCGCCCAGGTCTGCCTGGAGCGGGCCCGGTCCGCCGACGAGGACCGCCGCGCCGCCCAGCGCTCCGCCGACGACGCGCGCCGCACGGCCCGCGCCCTGCGTGCCGAGCGCGCGGAGATCGCGGGCGCCCCCGATGACGTACCGGAAGCCGACGAGGACGCCGCCAGGTCGTCGCTGCCCGCCCTCCGAGAGGCCTACCGGGCCGCCTCCCAGCTCTACGAGAAGGTCGGCGTCGGCGCCGACCTTCGAGCCGAGCAGGCGCGGTCCGAGAGCGACGAGAGCGTCGCCCGCGCGGAACTGGACCGCCTGAGCAACAAGGTGAGAACGCGCGCCGAGCAGCTGCTGCAACTGCCCGAGGGTTCCGACGGACCGTCCCGGCAGGCCGCCTCCGCGCGGGCCGAGGAACTGGTGCAGCTCCTTGAGACCCGGGTGTCCACGGCCAGCGAACAGCTCGGCCGGCTGCGCGGCGAGGCCGAGCGGCACGCGCCCGAGGACGGCGAGGCGCACACCGAGCTGGCCGAGGAACTCGTCCCTCGCGACGCCGAGCAGGCCCAGGCCCTGCTGCGCACCGCCACCGCCGAACTCGCCTCCCGCACCGAGGCGTTGACCCGGGCCAGGGAGGCGCACGCGGAGCTGCTCGAAGCGCACCGGGCAGCCGAGGACGCCGCTTCCGGGTTCGACGAGATCGCCGCCATGCTCCGTGATCTCTTGCGCGAGCATTCCTCCGACGAGGAGCAGGAAGCCTCCGAGCCCTACCCCGGCAGCCCCGAGGAGGCACGGCAGGCGGCCGCCGAGGCCCGCCGCTCCCTGCGCGGCTGCGCCGCCGACCTGTCCGCTGCCGAGGGCGCCGTGCGCGAGGCGAGCGACATCCTCGTACGGCACGCCAACTCCACGCGGTACGAGGCGGTGCGCACCCCCGCCCGCCAGCAGATCCGTGAACTGCCAGCGTCCGCGCTGCCCGAGCACGCGCAGAAGTGGGCGGACGCCTTCGCGCCCCGACTCCGGGTCCTGACCGACGAGTTGGCGCAACTGGAGCGGAACCGCGACTCGATCGTCGACCGGTTGCGCGGACTCGTGGAGTCGGCGCTGGCCACCCTGCGGTCCGCGCAGCGGCTGTCCCGGCTGCCCGAGGGGCTGGGTGAGTGGTCCGGGCAGGAGTTCCTGCGCATCCGGTTCGAGGAGCCCGACCAGGCGACGCTCACCGAGCGCCTCGGCGAGGTCATCGACGAGGCGACCCGGGCGGCCGTGAAAAAGAATTCCGACCTGCGCCGGGACGGAATGTCCCTGCTCCTGAGGGGAGTCGGCGCCGCCCTCCAGCCCAAGGGCATCGCTGTCGAGATCCTCAAGCCCGACGCCGTACTGCGTGCCGAGCGCGTGCCCGTGGGACAGATGGGCGACGTGTTCTCGGGTGGTCAGCTGCTCACCGCGGCCATCGCCCTGTACTGCACGATGGCCGCGCTGCGCAGCAATGACCGGGGCCGGGACAAGCACCGGCACGCCGGCACGCTGTTCCTGGACAATCCCATCGGGCGTGCCAACGCGACGTACCTGCTGGAACTCCAGCGAGCCGTGTCGGACGCGCTCGGCGTCCAACTCCTCTACACCACCGGCCTGTTCGACACGACTGCCCTCGCCGAGTTTCCCCTCGTCATCCGTCTCCGCAACGATGCCGACCTCCGCGCGGGCCTGAAGTACATCAGCGTGGAGGAACACCTCCGGCCGGGGCTGCCTCAGCAGGCCACGGCCGGGGAGGGGGACGCGGTGCACAGCGAGATCACGGCGACCAGGATGTTCAAGCGCCCGGCACAGGCGACTCCTTCAGGGCCACCCCCCTGAGGGCGCGGGGCTGTGACATGTGCGGCTCCGCCGCGTGGGCGTGACCAGCCACATACGCCCGCAGTTGCCCCTGCCGGTGGACTTTCTACGCATCCTCTTTCAGAAGGTCAGCGCACTTCTCCCCGATCATCATTGTCGTAATACATGGATTCACCGTCACCAGATCCGGCATCACCGACCCGTCAGCAACCCGCAGTCCCGAGATCCCCTTGACGCGCAGCCGCGCGTCCAGCGGCGCCGAGGCGTCGTCGTCCGCACCCATCTTCACCGTGCAGGCCGGGTGGTAGACGGTGTTGTGGGTCTTGTGGATGTAGTCCAGCAGCTCGTCGTCCGTCCGGACATCCGGCCCGGGGGCCAGTTCCGCCCCCGCCCAGCCGCTCAGCGCGGGCTGGGCGGCAATCCGGCGTGCCAGCTTCAGTCCGTACGTCATCACGCGCGCGTCGTGCTCGTGGCTGAAGTACCGCGGATCGACCATCGGCTTGTCCCGGTAGTCGCGGGTGCGCAGCCTCACAGTGCCGCGAGACTTCGCCCGGGTCACGTTGGGTGTGAGACAGAACGCGTTCTCCGAGGTCGGATAGCCCCAACGCGCCGTGTTCATGTCGAACGGCACCGAGCCGTAGTGGAACATCAGGTCGGGCCGGTCAAGGCCCGGTTCGGTGTCGTAGAAGATGCCCGCCTCCCACCACTGACTGGACGTCGTGGTCATCGGCTGTCTGGCGTCCCACATGATGACCCCTTCGGGGTGGTCCTGCAGGTTCTCGCCGACGCCCGCCGAGTCCACGACCACCTCGACGCCGACCTCGCGCAGCTGCTCGGGCGGCCCGATACCGGACAGCATCAGCAGCTTCGGGGTGTCGATCGCGCCGCATGAAACGATGACCTCGCGACGCGCCCGTACGGTCCTGGTGTGGATGAGATCCGGGTCGAGGTACTCGGCGCCCACGCACCGGCGCCCGTCCAGTACCAGTCGCTTCGCCCGCACCCCCGTCCGTACCTCCAGGTTCGGCCGCTTGCCCATGACCGGGTGGAGATAGGCGACGGAGGACGACTGGCGGATGTTGTTCTCGTCGGAGTTGATCTGGAACCAGTTGGCCCCGCGGACCACGGTGTCACCGTTGTTGAACGGCGTGGTCGGGATGCCCGCCTGCGCGCACGCCTCCAGCAGGGCGCTGCCGCAAGGGTCCTCGCTCTTCAGCGTACGAAGCTTCACCGGGCCGGTGCGGCCGTGGTGGTCGCCGGGGGCGTCGTTGTTCTCCAGGCGCTGGTAGAGCGGGAAGAGGTCGGCCGCGCTCCAGCCCTTACAGCCCGCCGCCGCCCAGTCGTCGAGATCCTCGGCCGGAGCCCAGAAGGCGATGCAGGAGTTGTGGGACGAACAGCCGCCGAGCACCTTCGCACGGGCGTGGCGCATGAAACTGTTGCCGCTGGACTGCGGTTCGACCGGGTAGTCCCAGTCGTAGCCGGATTCCAACAGGCCCATCCAGCGCTCCAGTTTGAGGACGTCGTCGTCGCCGACGTCGCTCGGGCCCGCCTCCAGCACACACACGGTGACGGACGGGTCCTCCGAGAGCCGCGCCGCCACCACGTTGCCTGCGGTGCCACCGCCCACGACCACATAGTCGAACTCATCGGTGTTCATAAGTGGTTGATCTCCTTCAGTCGGCCGCGGGAGCGGCGAGGGGAGCGGCCGGCGCGGCCGGGGATTCCTCAGGACGGTTTCCGGCGAGCACACCCGTCCGGTGCCGCTGGACGAACCAGTAGTAGGCGAAGCCGCCGCCCGCGATGACCGCGACGAACAGCACCGCGCCCCACTGGAGGTACCAGTGGAAGGGGGCGGTCGCGTTGTAGACCGAGGCACGCGGCCAGATCAGGTTGGTCGTCATGGCGGCGCCCCAGACGACGGCCCCTATGTTGACGAGCAGGCCCCAGCGGCCCAGCGAGAACCTGCCGTCGCCGGCCGGCTGCCACCTGCCGCGCAGGCGTGCCACCAGCATGGGTCCGGTGACGCCCAGATAGGCGAGGTAGATCACGATGATGCCGATGCTGGTGACGACGGTGACGATCTGCGGCTGACGGATGTTGACGACCAGGATCGCCAGCGCCAGGACACCGACGATCACGGCAGGCAACACCGGCGCGCTGATCCCGGCCGCGAAGGTGTGGAAGTTGCCGAGGGTGCGCTTGAGCTCGGGCTCCGAACTCGGCGAGTTCGGCGTCGTCCGTGTGCCCTGGGCCTGGTGGTTTCTCGGTTGTTGTCATGAGCGGACTCCTGGTGGGCCTGGGGAGGGGGAGGGAGCGGCTCGATGCGGGTGCCGGGATCTATGAGTGCGGGGCCAGGGGAATGCGGTGAACGGGGGCGCGCATTCCAGACGAACGAGGGGAGTGACCCACCGGGCAGCTAGGAGAACCAGCCCTGCGGCGAAGGATCGGTGTTCCGCCAGATGTGCTTCGCCTCGCGGTACTCGGCAAGCCCCGAAGGCCCGAGTTCGCGGCCGAATCCGGACTGCTTGAAGCCGCCCCACTCCGCCTGAGGGACGTACGGGTGGTAGTCGTTGATCCACACCGTGCCGATCCGCAGCCGAGCCGCGACCCGCTGTGCCCTGGCCTCGTCGGCGGTGAAGACGCCTCCGGCGAGTCCGTACACGGTGTCGTTGGCGAGCCGGACGGCCTCCGCCTCGTCCGTGAACCGCTCCACGGTGAGCACCGGACCGAACGACTCCTCCTGTACGACGGTCATCCGGGCGTTGCACTCGTCGAGCACCGTCGGCGGGTAGTAGAAGCCGTCGTCGAGCCCTTGGGGGCGCGCGCCGCCGCAGCGCAGCACCGCGCCCTCGGCGAGGCCCTGGGCGACATATGCCTCGACCTTCGCGCGATGTGCCTCGGAGATCAGCGGGCCGGTCTGTGCCTGTTCGTCGAAGGGCCCGCCGAGCCGGATCAGCTGGGCCCGGCGGACGACCTCGTCGACGAACCGGTCGTGCAGCGAGTCCTCCACCAGGAGCCGGGCTCCGGCCGAGCAGACCTGCCCGGAGTGCAGGAACACGGCGGTGAGCGCCATGTCGACGGCTGTGTCGAAGTCGGCGTCGGCGAACACGATGTTGGGGTTCTTGCCGCCGAGTTCGAGCGCGACCTTCTTCACGGTTCCGGCCGCCGCGGCCATCAGGCGACGGCCGGTCTGGAGTCCGCCCGTGAACGAGAGGAGGTCGACGTCCGGATGGTCGCCGAGCGGCGCGCCCGCCTCCGGACCCGCGCCGAGGACGAGGTTGGCCACGCCCGCAGGCAGTCCCGCCTCCTCCAGGAGCCGCATCAGGTGGATCGCGGTGTGTGGGGTCAGCTCGCTCGGTTTGAGGACGAAGGTGTTGCCGGCCGCGAGCGCAGGAGCGACCTTCCACGCCGTCTGGAGGAGCGGATAGTTCCATGGGGTGATCAGCGCGCAGACGCCGACCGGTTCGTAGACGACCCGGCTGTCCACACGCGGTGAGCCGGTGTCGATGACCCGCCCGGACTCGCCTGCCACGAGCCGACCGAAGTAGCGGAAGCAGTTGACGATGTCGTCGATGTCGTAGGCGCTCTCCACCAGGCGTTTTCCGGTGTCGAGGGACTCCGCGCGGGCAAGCACGTCTTTGTCGCGGACCATGAGGTCGGCGACGCGCAGCAGCAGGTCACCGCGTTCGCTCGCCGGTGTGCCCGGCCACGGGCCCTCGTCGAAGGCACGGCGGGCGGCGGCGATGGCCTCCGCCGTGTCCTTCGGGCCGGCTTCGTCGACGACGCCGACCAGGGAGCCGTCAGCGGGACAGCGGATCTCGCGGGTACGTTCGTCGAGCGCGGATTTCCACGCGCCGCCGATGAAGAGTTCGGGCATGCTCTCGTTCCTCCTGGTCGACGCCGTACCGAAGGCGCCCTTGCGGCTGAGCGCCTCCCCGGCCGTCGGCAGTTCATGCGGAATGTGATCTTCGACACGCCAGATGGGGCTGCCGGCGCGCCTGGTTGGGAGGGGAGTGCCTCAGTCTGCGATCCCCTCGTCCGGAACCAGCACACCACCCTTCCGGCGTGACCGCGATGGCATCACGGACTGGGTCTTCCGCCAGGAATCAGGAGCCTGTTCGACTCCATGCCTGTGGCAGTACTCCGGGCTCGGTCACCTCGACAGCGAGAGGCATGTGCGGTGGAGGTGGCATGGATCGGGGCCGCGTTTGCGAAGGCCGACGGGTTCAGGTGCGGTGGCGAGTGCAGATGGGTGGGGTGGCGGGGGCAGGCGCTCTCCTGACGCCTCGCCCGGGCGAGGCGTCAGGAGAGCGCCGTGGTGGCGCGGGAGGGGATCGGTCGTCACTGGCCCTCCGAACGCCTGGGTCGTTCCCGGCCCTGGGTGCCGTGACTCCTGGAGTCCTCAGGGGTGCGACAACTGCCCCGACCCGCCACCCTGCCTGCGTATCCGCTCCTGGGTCCGGGCGGCTGCCCGGGCCTGTCGCCGAGCTGTGCGGCGCTCGCGTCGCAGCGCCCGAGCTGTGCTGCTCGGGGTTGACACCACGCCGTTGCGCTGGTTCCAGACCTGGCGTGTCACCCACACGTCGAGCGCGGCCCAGGTCGCCAGCACCGTACTGGCCACGCTGCTGAGCACCATGGGGAAGGCCAGCCAGGAACCGGCCAGCGTGGACAGGAAAGCCACCATCGCCTGAATCAGCGTCACGGCAATGACGAGCACCGCCCGCACGGCCGCCGTACGCACCGGATCCGGCAGGCGGCGCCGACGGGCGGGCTCCTCCACCCATAGCTGTCGGTAGGAGTGCTGTGTCTCTGCCCTGGCTGAAGCCGGGAGTTGCCCGGCGGAGGCGCAGGGTCCTTCGGCGCCACCGACCCCCCTGCCGTCGCCTATGTCGTTGTGGCCGTCCATCGAAAGGTCGTCATCCCGCGCCCTGGAACCCCGGATCACCGCCAAGGGCGCCACAACGCCGTTATCGGGTGCTTCGCGTCGTTCCGCCGTGCCCATCACGTGTCACTCCCCACCGCCCAGCAGACCGTCCGTCCCGGTGTCGCTGGACACCGGTTCCCCAGTGGTTGCCCGGCTTACGCTGTCTTACGCCGCCTGGATGCGGGATGCGGCCCCTGTCAGGGGTTCCGCTGCCCAATTCCTATGTACAAAGACGAACGGCGTGTCTGGAAGATTCCCATCAAACGCAAGAATCCAGCCAAATGGCCAAGTTGGCCGAAGGGTGCCATCCCGTGGTCGATGCCGGATTCGAGGAGGCAATCTCCCGCAATGATCGGACAACTCGCCATGTCTCGCCGGGGGCACGGAAGTTCAGCCTCCGGACAGGTCTTCGAGTTATCCGTGGGTCAGTAGTAGGCTCACGCCGATTATTGACGCACATGTGTACCCCCGCGCTGGCGGGGGTGAGCTGGGGGAGGCCATGCGCTTTCGCGGGAAGTCCATCCGCCGGAAGATCGTGGCGCTGCTTCTCGTGCCGCTGGTGTCTCTGACCGCGATCTGGGGCTTCGCCACCGTGCTCACGGGTCGTGAGGCGGCCGAGCTGTTCAATGTGTCCTCGATCGTGGAGAAGGTCAGCTACCCCACAGAGGACGCCGTGCGCGTGCTCCAGCAGGAGCGCCGCCAGACTCTCGTCTACCTCGCCGATCCCCGTGCCTCCGATGCGCTGGCGGCCCTCCGGCGCAGCCGCACCGCCACCGACGACGTCGTCGACAAGATCCGTGACAACGCCGCCAAATCCGATGTGCGCAACTCGATCAGTGAGAGCGACGGCGAACGCCTCACCGCCGTCCTGGAGGCGTTCGACGGCATCGAGCCGCTGCGACGCAGCGTCGAGGAGGGCACCGTCACCCGGACCCAGGCCCTCGACCTCTACAACCGCCTGGTCGACCCCTGTTACGTCCTGCTCGCCAACCTGCACATCATCGACAACCTGGAGATGGACAAGCAGGCCCGCGCCCTCGTCAACACCGCCCGCGCCCGCGAACTGCTCTCCCGCGAGGACGCCCTGCTCGGTTCGGCCCTGGTCGTCGGCAGGCTCTCCCGTGACGAATCCCGCGACATCTCCGACCTCGTGGCGCAGCGCACCGTCATGTACGACGTCAGCCTGCCGCTGCTCCCGCTGTCGGACCGCGCACGCTACGAGCGGTTCTGGAAGAACGCCTCCACCGCGCCGCTCCGAGTGGCCGAACAGGCCGCCATCGGCGCCGAGTCCGGCCGGCCGCGGGGCGTCACGGCGAAGAGCTGGGACACCACTGCCGGCGATGTCCTCGACGAACTCCGCAAGCTCAACGACCAGTCGGGCGACCGCTATCAGGACCGGGTCCGGCCCGTCGTCACGGGCGTCATCGTCAAAGCCGTCGTCGCAGGCGTCCTTGGACTGCTCGCCCTGCTGTTCTCGCTCTTCCTGTCCGTACGCATCGGCCGCGCCCTCATCCGCGACCTGCGCCAACTCCGCCTCGAGGCCCACGAGGCATCCGGTGTGCGGCTGCCCAGCGTGATGCGCCGTCTGTCGGCCGGCGAACAGGTCGACGTGGAGACCGAGGTCCCGCGCCTGGAGTACGACAAGAACGAGATCGGCGAGGTCGGCCAGGCCCTCAACACCCTGCAGCGCGCTGCCGTCGAGGCAGCCGTCAAACAGGCCGAACTCCGCGCGGGAGTCTCGGAGGTCTTCGTCAACCTCGCCCGGCGCAGCCAGGTCCTGCTGCACAAGCAGCTCACCCTGCTCGACACCATGGAACGCAGGACCGAGGACACCGACGAACTCGCCGACCTGTTCCGCCTCGATCACCTCACAACGCGCATGCGCCGCCATGCCGAAGGCCTGGTGATCCTCTCGGGAGCCGCTCCCTCCCGGCAGTGGCGTAAGCCCGTCCAGCTGATGGATGTCGTACGCGCCGCCGTCGCCGAGGTCGAGGACTACGAGCGCATCGAGGTCCGCAGGCTGCCACGGATGGCCGTCACCGGTCCGGCCGTCGCTGACCTCACCCACCTCGTGGCCGAACTCCTGGAGAACGCCACGGTGTTTTCTCCCCCGCACACGGCCATCCAGGTTCTGGGCGAACGTGTCGCCAACGGGTTCACCCTGGAAATTCATGACCGGGGCCTGGGCATGGCGGCCGAAGCGCTTCTCGACGCCAACCTGCGGCTCGCCGAGACACCCGAGTTCGAACTGTCCGACACGGACCGGCTCGGCCTGTTCGTCGTCAGCCGGCTCGCCCAGCGGCAGAACGTCCGTGTCTCCCTCCAACCGTCCCCGTACGGCGGCACCACGGCCGTCGTCTTCGTCCCCGACGCTCTCCTCACGGACGACATCCCGGACACCAACGGCATCGGCTTCCGCCTCGACCGCGCCCACCCCTCCAGGGAGGCCGAGTTCGGGGAGAGTCGCAAGGCCGCGCTCTCCCCGGCGCCCGTGCGGCTCCCTGGCCTGCCCTCCTCGCTCCTCGACGGGCCGGTCGAACTGGAGGCGCCGGTCGACCTGGACGCCCTCAACGACTTTCCCGGTACCTTCGGCGACACTGACAGCGAACCCGGCGCACTCTCCAGGCCACGCCGTTCGATCATCGGAGCGACGGGCGACGGCAGCGGCCTTCTCAGAGAGCAGCACCAGCAGCTTTCCGAAGGCCGGGGCGAACCCGACCCCCACGGCACGGCCGGCCGGCCTGACGACGCCGTGGCGCTTCCGCGCCGCCGAACTCCCAAGCTGGTCAGCTCCCATGGCCGACCGGTCACGGAACAGCCACCCCGGCGCATACCGGCCCCGGCCGACGAACAGCCGGCGGAGGGTGTGGGCTCGACGGACCCGGACACGCTGGCCCCGCTTCCGGCGCGCCGCCGGGGCGAGACACCGATCCGCCGCGGAGCCGCCCCGGGTGACGGATTCGGTGACCGCGCGGAATCCTCGGTGCGTGGTTGGGACAACAGAGGGGAAGCCATCGGCCGGGGCCACGGCCGCGTGGATCCGGCGGTCTCCAGGGGCTTCACCGACCGCACGGAACCGCCTGCCTCGCGCTTCGGCGACCGATCCCTCGGTGACCGTCCCGACTTGGCCGCCCGTAGCGACGGCGGCCGAGCGGAGGCCGACCGAGGCGGCCTCGGTGACCTGTCGCCGGAGGCCCCGGCTTTCCCGCAGCGTGAGCGGCACGGTGGCTCCGGCGGGACTGCCTCCCGCCCCGGTGCGCCAGGCGACCCGGCCGCCTCCGGTACGGGAGGGCTGCCCCGCCGCGTGCGGCAGGCCAGCCTGGCTCCGCAGCTGAGGGACGGTCCGGAGCGGCGCGCCGAACGGATGAAGTCCCGTCCCCAGGACGGGGCCGACCTCTTCGACCGTGACGCCGACGAGGTCCGCAGTCGCATGGCCTCGCTGCAGCGCGGCTGGCAGCGTGGTCGTGACGAGAACGCCGCGGACGACGGCACCCAGGACGGCACAGCACAAGGAACGACAAAGGGGGACGGTCGATGACCGCACCGAAGGCGACCGGCCAGACCGCGAGCGACAAGGCGTCGGGCGAGCTCAACTGGCTCCTCGACGACCTTGTGGACAGGGTCGCCAGCATCCGCAGAGCGCTCGTGCTCTCCGGTGACGGACTTCCCACGGGGGTCTCCAAGGACCTCAGCCGGGAGGACAGTGAGCACCTGGCCGCCGTAGCCTCCGGATTCCACAGCCTCGCCAAGGGCGTGGGTCGTCACTTCGATGCCGGCAACGTCCGTCAGACGGTCGTCGAACTCGACGACGCCTTTCTGTTCGTGACAGCAGCCGGGGACGGCAGCTGCCTGGCCGTGCTGTCGGACGCCGACTCGGACGTGGGTCAGGTCGCCTACGAGATGACCCTTCTGGTGAAGCGCGTCGGTGTGCATCTGGCGGCTGCTCCGCGCACCGATCTGCCCGCAGGCGGGTAGTGAAATGACATGAGCGGAGACGGTCAGCCCAGAAGCCACTGGTTCGACGACGAGGCCGGACCGGTCGTCCGTCCGTACGCCATGACGCGAGGCCGCACCAGCCATGCGGCCCAACACCGCCTGGACTTGATCGCGGTGGTCGTCACGGAGGCGCACGCGGACGATCCGGAAGCAGATCACACGCTGTCCCCGGAACACGTGGACATCGTCGAACTCTGTCGTGACGCCCCCCAGTCGGTCGCCGAACTCGCTGCCGAACTCAATCTCCCCATCGGTGTGGTGCGGGTCCTCATCGGGGATCTCGTGGACGAGGAAATGGTCCATGTGACGCGCCCCGTACCCCCCGCAGAACTGGTGGACGAGAGTATTCTGCGCGACGTGATCAACGGCCTCCGGGCGCTCTGAGCAGCGCGGAAGCGGGGTAGAGACGTGACAGGCTGGCAGTTCTGGGTCGACCGAGGCGGTACCTTCACCGACATCGTCGCGCGGCGCCCCGACGGCGGCCTGCTCACCCACAAGCTGCTGTCCGACAACCCCACCCGGTACGCCGACGCGGCCGTCGCAGGTGTACGCGAACTGCTGGGCGATTCCAGGGAGCCCGTCGAGGTCGTCCGGATGGGTACGACCGTCGCCACCAACGCACTCCTGGAACGCAAGGGCGAACGCACCCTCCTCGTCGTCACCCGCGGCTTCCGCGACGCGCTGCGCATCGCCTACCAGAACCGCCCCCGAATCTTCGCCCGCCGGATCGACCTCCCCGGGCTGCTCCATGAACGGGTCGTCGAGGCCGACGAGCGCATCGCCGCCGACGGCACCGTCCTGCGCGCTCCCGACCTCGACACCCTCGCCGGGCCGCTTCAGGAGGCCTACGACGACGGGATCCGCGCCGTCGCCGTGGTCTGCATGCACAGCCACCTCCACCCCGCCCACGAACAGGCCATCGGCGCACTGGCCGCTCGCATCGGCTTCCCGCAGATCTCGCTGTCCAGCGAGGTCAGCCCGCTCATGAAACTCGTCCCCCGCGGGGACACGGCCGTGGTCGACGCCTACCTGTCGCCCGTCCTGCACCGGTACGTCCAGCACGTCGCCGACGAGCTCAAGGACGTCCGGCTGATGTTCATGCAGTCCAACGGAGGCCTCACCGAAGCCGGTCAGTTCCGCGGCAAGGACGCCATCCTGTCCGGACCGGCCGGCGGCATCGTCGGCATGACGCGCCTGTCCCAGCTCGCCGGGTTCGACCGCGTCATCGGTTTCGACATGGGCGGTACCTCCACCGACGTCTCGCACTTCGCCGGTGAGTACGAACGCGTCTTCACCACCCAGATCGCCGGGGTGCGCCTGCGCGCGCCCATGCTGGACATCCACACCGTCGCCGCCGGCGGCGGCTCCGTCCTCCACTTCGACGGCTCCCGCTACCGCGTGGGACCCGACTCCGCGGGCGCGGACCCCGGCCCCGCCTGCTACCGCGGCGGCGGTCCGCTCACCGTCACCGACGCCAACGTCGCCCTCGGACGCATCCAACCCGGCCATTTTCCCCAGGTGTTCGGCCCCGACGCCGACCAGTCCCTCGACGACACCCTCGTCCGCGACCGCTTCGCCGCCCTCGCCCACGAGATCCGCGAGCGGACCGGCGACGACCGCACCCCCGAACAGGTGGCCGAGGGCTACCTGCAGATCGCCGTGGCAGGCATCGCCAACGCCGTGAAGCGGATCTCCGTGCAGAAGGGGCACGACATCACCCGGTACGCTCTCACCACCTTCGGTGGTGCGGGTGGGCAGCACGCCTGCATGGTCGCCGACTCGCTCGGGGTCCGGACCGTCCTGGTGCCGCCCATGGCCGGTGTCCTCTCCGCGCTCGGCATCGGACTCGCCGACACCACGGCCATGCGCGAACAGTCCGTCGAGGCACCCCTGGAACCCGCCTCCATGCCCCGCGTCCTGAAGACCGCCGAAGACCTGGAAGGTGCCGCCCGTGCGGAGCTCCTCGCCGAGGACGTCCCCGAGGACCGCATCCAGGTCACCTGCCGCGCCCAGCTCCGCTACGACGGTACGGACACGACTCTGACCGTCGGGCTCGGCGAACCCACCGCGATGAAACACGCCTTCGAAGAACGTCATCGCGCCACGTACTCCTTCACCCTCGACCGCCCCGTAGTCGTCGAAGCCCTCTCCGTGGAAGCCACTGGCATCACCGAACCCCCCGATCTCTCCGCCCTCGCCACGTTCGTCCCCCGCGCCTCCGCCCCCGAGACGGTCAGCCTCCACACAGGCGGCGCCTGGCACGACGTACCCCTGCACCGCCGCGAAGAACTGCCCCCCGGCGAGACGGTCACCGGCCCGGCGATCATCACCGAAGCCAGTGCCACGACCGTCGTCGACGCCGGCTGGCAGGCAGCGACGACCGACGACGGGCATCTGGTCATGGAACGCGCGGCGGTCACGCAGAGTTCCGATCTCGGCACGGAAGTGGATCCCGTTCTGCTGGAGGTCTTCAACAACCTCTTCATGGCGATCGCCGAACAGATGGGCGCTCGGCTGGAATCGACCGCCCAGTCCGTCAACATCAAGGAGCGCCTGGACTTCTCCTGCGCCCTCTTCGACCCCGACGGAAACCTGGTCGCCAACGCGCCCCACATCCCCGTTCACCTGGGATCCATGGGTACGAGCGTCAAGGAGGTCATCGCCCGCCGAGGCGTCGGCATGCGCCCAGGCGACACGTACGCCGTCAACGATCCCTACCATGGCGGCACCCACCTCCCCGACGTCACCGTGATCACCCCGGTCTTCGGCACGGAGCGGACGACACCGGGCAACGGCGACACAGAGAGTGACCGGATCCTCTTCTACGTCGCCTCGCGCGGCCACCACGCCGAGATCGGTGGCATCGCCCCCGGCTCCATGCCGGCGGACAGCCGCACCATCGACGAGGAGGGCATCCTCTTCGACGACTGGCTGCTCGCCGAGAACGGCCGCTTCCGCGAGGAGGAGACCCTCCGTCTGCTCACCGAAGCGCCCTACCCCTCCCGCAACCCGAGGACCAACCTCGCCGACCTGCGTGCCCAGATCGCCGCGAACCAGAAGGGCGTCGACGAAGTCGCCCGGATGATCGACAACTTCGGCCTCGACGTCGTCCAGGCGTACATGGGGCACGTCCAGGACAACGCCGAGGAATCGGTACGGCGGGTGATCGACGCTCTGGAAGAGGGCGAGTTCGCCTACGAGACCGACGCGGGAGCCGTCATCCGGGTACGCGTCTCCGTGGACCACGAAAAACGTTCCGCGACGGTCGACTTCACCGGCACCTCCGCACAGCTGAGCAGCAATTTCAACGCTCCCTTCGCGGTGGTCAACGCGGCTGTCCTGTATGTCTTCCGCACGCTGGTCGACGACGACATCCCCCTCAACGACGGCTGTCTGCGCCCGCTCGACATCGTCGTACCGCCCGCTTCGATGCTTGCTCCCGAGCCGCCGGCCGCTGTCGTCGCGGGCAATGTCGAGACCTCGCAGTCCATCACCGGAGCCCTGTACGGGGCGCTCGGTGTCCAGGCCGAGGGCTCCGGAACGATGAACAACGTCACCTTCGGCAACGAGCGGTACCAGTACTACGAAACGATTGCCTCCGGGTCCGGCGCGGGTGAAGGATTTCCCGGCGCGTCCGTCGTCCAGACACATATGACCAATTCGCGGCTCACCGACCCCGAGGTCCTGGAGTGGCGCCTGCCCGTCCGGCTCGACGAGTTCGCGATTCGGCGCGGCAGCGGCGGTGCGGGACAATGGCGAGGCGGAGACGGGGCGGTGCGCCGCCTCCGGTTCAACGAGCCGATGTCCGTCTCCACGCTGTCGCAGCACCGCCGGGTTCCGCCGTACGGTATGGCGGGCGGCGAGCCCGGGGCGCTGGGGGCCAACCGCGTGGAGCGTGCGGACGGCACGGTCACCGTGCTCGGCGGCAGTGACTCGGCGGACGTCGGCCCCGGCGATGTACTCGTCATCGAAACCCCCGGCGGCGGGGGCTACGGCCCACCGCCGACCGACCCCGAACAAGCAGGAGAAGAGATCGATGATCTTCGGGCGTTCTGAACGCGGCAAGCCCCCGGTCGAGCCCGTCACGCTCAAGATCCTCGTGGCCGGAGGTTTCGGCGTGGGCAAGACGACCCTCGTCGGCGCGGTCAGCGAGATCAAGCCGCTGCGCACCGAGGAGTTGCTCACCGAGGCGGGCCGCCCGGTCGACGACACCAGAGGAGTGGAGGGCAAGCACACCACCACCGTGGCGATGGACTTCGGCCGCATCACGCTCCGCGAGGACCTGGTGCTGTACCTCTTCGGGACACCCGGACAGGACCGTTTCTGGTTCCTGTGGGACGAGCTCGCCACCGGCGCGCTGGGGGCGGTCGTCCTCGCGGACACCCGTCGCCTTGAGGACAGCTTTGCGGCGGTCGACTACTTCGAGCGGCGTTCCATACCCTTCGTGGTCGGCGTCAACTGCTTCGACGGAGCGGCCCGTTATCCGTCACAGTCCGTCCGGGCGGCGCTCGATCTCGACCCCAGTGTGCCGCTCGTGCTGTGCGACGCGCGCGACCGGGAGTCGGTCAAGGATGTCCTCATCGGAGTCGTCCAGCACGCGATGGCCTACGCGGCCGGCCGCCGCGCGACCGTCACCACCTGACAGCCCTTCACCGTCCCGTACGCGCACGGCCCGTACCCCCGCCGACCGAGGTACGGGCCGCGGTCCACAGGCACGCGCGCGTGGAGTGCCCTCCGGCATGGCTCTAGCCCCGGCTCTCATCCTCCCAGCCGAAGCTTTTCTCCACGGCTTTGCGCCAGTTGTGGTACTCGCGGTCGCGAACCGACCCCTCCATGGCGGGCGTCCACTCGACGTCCTTCTGCCAGTGCGACTTCAGCTCGTCCAGGTCGTTCCACACACCGGTCGCGAGCCCGGCCGCGTACGCAGCTCCCAGACATGTCGTCTCGGAGATCTTCGGACGGATGACCGGCACTCCGAGGACATCCGCCTGGTGCTGCATCAGCAGGTTGTTCTTCGTCATGCCGCCGTCCACCTTCAGGGTCGTGATGCTCACCCCGGAGTCATGGAACATGGCGTCCACGACCTCCCGCGTCTGCCAGCTCGTCGCCTCCAGCACCGCGCGGGCCAGATGCCCCTTGGTGACGTACCGCGTGAGGCCGGTGACCACTCCGCGCGCGTCGGAGCGCCAGTAGGGCGCGAACAGGCCGGAGAACGCGGGCACGATGTACGCGCCGCCGTTGTCGTCGACGCTCGCCGCGAGCGTCTCGATCTCGTCGGCGGTACGGATGATGCCGAGTTGGTCGCGGAACCACTGCACCAGCGCACCGGTGATCGCGATCGACCCTTCGAGGCAGTAGACGGGGGCCTCGGCGCCGATCTTGTAGCCCATCGTGGTCAGCAGACCGTTTTTCGAGGGAACGGGCCGGTTCCCGGTGTTGAGCAGCAGGAAACTGCCGGTTCCGTAGGTGTTCTTCGCCGTCCCCACGTCGTAGCAGGCCTGGCCGAACACCGCGGCTTGCTGGTCGCCCAGCGCGGAGGCGACGGGGACGCCCGCGAGTTGGCCCACCGCGGTGCCGTACACCTCGGACGAGGACTTGATCTCGGGGAGGATCTTCTCGGGGACGTTCATCGCGGACAGGATGGTCGCGTCCCACTGGAGAGTCTCCAGGTCCATCAGCATGGTGCGGCCCGCGTTGGTCACATCGGTGACATGCCGCCCGCCGTCAGTACCGCCCGTCAGGTTCCAGATCAGCCAGGAGTCGATGGTGCCGAAGGCGATCTCGCCGTGTTCGGCGCGGGCGCGCAGCCCCGGCACGTTGTCCAGCAGCCAGACCGCCTTGGGGCCGGAGAAGTAGCTGGCCAGGGGCAGTCCGGTGCGCTCCCGGAAGCGGTCCTGCCCGTCGTTGCCGCCGAGTTCGTTGCAGATCGCCGCCGTACGTGTGTCCTGCCAGACGATCGCGTTGTGGACCGGCTTGCCCGTGGCTCGGTCCCACAGAACCGTCGTCTCGCGCTGGTTGGTGATGCCGAGCGCACTGAGCTGGTCGGCGCGCAGCCCGGCCCTGGCGAGCGCGCCCGCGACCACCGCCTGCACCTTCGACCAGATCTCGGTGGCGTCGTGTTCCACCCACCCGGGCTTGGGGAAGATCTGGCGGTGCTCGCGCTGGTCGACGGCGACGATCGCGCCGTCCTGGTTGAAGACGATGCAGCGGCTGGACGTGGTGCCCTGGTCGATCGCGGCGACGAACCTGTCCGTCATGACGTCCCCTTCGTGGGAAGCTCCGGAAGTCTGCAGCCCCAGAGAGCGTGCGTGCGCGTCAGAAGGCTGCGTTGAAGACGATCCCCGCCGGCGCGCCGCCGATCAGCGGCCCCACCACCGGGATCCACGCGTAACTCCAGTCCGAGGTGCCCTTGTTGCGTATCGGGAGCAGGGCGTGGGCGATGCGCGGGCCCAGGTCACGGGCCGGATTGCTGGCGTACCCCGTGGGACCGCCGAGCGACAGACCGATGCCGACCACCAGGCAGGAGACGATCAGAATCGCCGTGCCGGATTCGCCGAGCCCCTTGGTCAGGCCGAAGGCCAGGATCGGCAGAACCAGACCCATGGTCGCGATGATCTCGGTGATGAGGTTCGCGACGGGATTGCGGATCGCGGGCGTGGTGGAGAAGATCCCGAGCGTCGGCTGGACGGTTTCTTCCTCCGCGTTGGCCTGGAACTGGGCGAAGTAGACCAGCCAGCACAGGATCGCGCCGAGAAAGGCGCCGACCATCTGCCCGGCGATGTAGACGGGCACCTGATCCCAGTCTCCGGTGGCGATGGCGACGCCGATCGTCACCGCGGGGTTGAGATGCCCGCCGGACAGCGGCGCGGCAGCGTACGCCCCGGCCAGTACGCCGAAGCCCCATCCGAACGTGATGACGACCCAGCTGGCGCCCTTGGCCTTGGAGTGGTTCAGTACGACAGCGGCGACCACGCCGGCGCCGAAGAGGATCAGAATCGCTGTACCGATGATCTCGTCGACAAAGACGTCCCCATTGCTCATGGCGGCTCCTAGGCCCTCGCCCGGGATGATCCGGCCCCGGCCGACCTTGCAGGGTGCGTTCCCATGGCTACTTCAGCCGAGAGCAGGGAGTTCCCGCGCCCCACCCGGCATCCGTGACGAGCGTGCCGTCGCAGCCGAATCGCCCGCATGGGAATGGCCCGTGGTGCAGAGGGGCCCGCACGGCCCATTGCCTGAATACGCCGAGAATGTGCGGCGATGCCGACTGACACCGGAAGTGTTCTCCGACGTCCTGTGAGCGTCAAGGTCGCCGACGACAATGGTAGAGGCGTTCCATGGTGCCCGTGAAGCGGCCTCTCAGCCGAAGCCGCTCGTCCTGCCGTCCTCACCCCGCCTGTGCCGGCTCCGCATCCGGCTCCCGCCGGATCTCGTGCCCGGGCAGACCTGCCCGTCCGAGCAACCAACTCGCCCCGTCGAGCGGCTTCGCCGCCTGCTTCAGCGGCGCAAGGCAGGCGGCGGCCTGCCGGTGGTCCACGACTGTGCCCGGCACGCACAGGACCGTCGCCAGGGACAGCGTGACGGCGTGCCCGCCTGCGGACCACGGCGCGTCCAGCACAGCCGACGCCGGCGGAACGAGACCTTCCGGATCCGTCAGAACCAGGAAGTCGTCCCCGCCGATGTGGCCCACGCGCGTGCTACCGGACGCCGAGCGCGACAACACCCGCCCCACCGACCGGATCACCTCGTCACCGGCCGCGAACCCGGCACCGTCGTTGACCTGTTCGAATTGGCCGACATCCGGCCAGCTCAGCGCGCAAGTCAGCCCGTTCGCGATCCGCCGGTCGACCTCGCCGGCGATCGTGTCCGATTTGGGCAGCCGCGTCAGCGGATTGAGCCCCGCTGCCTCCTCCCCCCGGCTCTCGGCGAGCGCCCGTACGGGATCGGCCGGCCGTACGACGCCCACGCAGCGCCAGTCCCGGTCGAGGACCACCACATCGTCCGACGTACGGTCGCGTGCGCCGTCCGCGACTACGTCCACGACTTCCCAGGCGGTCGCGTCGACGCCGACCGTGCGCGGCGGGTCGCCCAGCCTGGCGGCGCGGGCCGGTCGGAGTGCAGGGCGTGCCCGTAGCGGCCCGACATCGCCAGCAGGAAGCGGGACCGGTACACCGACCGGACGGGTACCCCGGCCTCGTCGACGAGCACCACCCCGGACACGTCGGGCGGCCCCGTCAGCAGCGCCCCACTCGGCCTGCGGACGTGGTGGCCGACAGCAGCGCGGCGGGCCGCACGAACTGCCGGACCGACGGTCCGGAACGAGGCGCGGCAGCCATCCCGGGGGAGAGCGACGGAACGTATACGTCCGCCACGGGCAGCCGGGCCGGCGGGGCGAACAACTCGCCCTGGGCCGGCTGAGCACCGGCCGACATTGCGGCGGCGCACTGCAGTTCGGTCTCCACGCCCTCCACCGAAAGAAGCGCGCCCAGTTCTTCGCACAGTGTCCGCATTGCCCGCAACGCCGCGGGCCGGGCCGGCAGGCACGAGTCCAGTTTCACCAGGTCGGGCCAGGTCCGTGAGCAGCCTCAGCGGTACGTCGCCGACGCCGTCCGCGCAGATCCGGAAACCCTGGCCGCGCAACGCCGCCACCGCATCCAGCGGCGCCCGCTGCGGCACGTGCGTGTACGGCGGGCCCGCGTCGACAGTCAGTTCTCACGGCAGTCGCCCCGCCTCACGCACGGGCGTCGTGCAGGGCGGTCAGCTCGCCGAGGCCGGCGAGGGTACCGGCGAAGACGTTGACGTGGAGCGGAAGCAGCGTCTCCCGGCCGGCCGCCGCGCGTACCGCCAACGCAACCAGTCGGCCGTCGAGTTCTGGGTCACGGCGAGCCTGAGCGAGGATGTCGCCACTCTCCGGGCGGGCCAGTATCTTCAGCGCCGCGACTCCGACGGTCGTCAGGTTGACGACCGGCTGGAAGGTGAATCGAAGAGCGTCCGTCCAGGGGTGCACGGCAGCATGATCGCGCTGCAGGCTTACGCCTGAGTGCAGTTCACGAGGTGTTCACGCACGATTCCGGGTTGATCACACAGCGCGAAGGGATACCGGCTGGGCGCACACGGCATACGCACTGCCCTCGGTCCCACCTCACCGCACCGCGATCACCGACGAGCCGTGTCCGAACAGGCCCTGGTTGGCCGTGATGCCCACGCGCGCCTTCGCAACCTGCCGGTCACCGCCCTCCCCCCGCAACTGCCAGGTCAGCTCGCACACCTGGGCGAGGGCCTGCGCGGGCACGGCCTCTCCGAAGGAGGCGAGGCCGCCGCTGGAGTTGACGGGTATCCGCCCGCCCGGGGCTGTGGCGCCCTCCCTCAGCAACTTCGCCGCCTCACCCTCACCGCACAGACCCAGATCCTCGTACCACTGCAGCTCCAGGGCCGTGGACAGGTCGTAGACCTCGGCCAGGGAGAGGTCCTCGGGTCCGATGCCGGCCTCCTCGTAAGCCGCCCGTGCGATCGACGCCCGAAAAGTTCCATCCGTCGGCTCCACGGTCGCAGCCGAGTCCGTGGCGATGTCCGGCAGGTCCAGCACCGTGGTGGGGTACCGCGGCGTCACCGTCGATACCGCCCGGATCCGCACCGGCTCAGCCACTCCGTGCCGGCGCGCGAACTCCGTGCTTGTCAGCACCAGTGCGGCCCCGCCGTCCGAGGTGGCGCAGATGTCGAGCAGTCGGAGCGGATCGGCGACCACCGCGGAGGCGGCCACCTCGTCGGCGGTGACCCGTTTGCGGTAGCGCGCGTTCGGGTTGAGTGCCCCCAGGGCGGCGTTCTTCACCTTGACTTGCGCGAAGTCCTCCAGGGTGTCGCCGTGCACGGCCATTCGCCGCCGCGCGTACAGCCCGAAGTACGTCGGGTTCGTCGCCCCCAGGACCCGGAACCGCAGCCAGTCCGGGTCGTCGGGCCGGTCTCCGCCGGCCGGCCGGAAGAACCCCTTCGGTGCCGAGTCCGCCCCCACGACGAGCACCACCTCGGCGAGCCCGGCGAGGATCTGCGCACGTGCCACGGCGACCGCCTGCGCCCCGGACGCGCACGCCGCGTACACGCTGGTCACCCGGGCGCCCTGCCAGCCCAGCGCCTTGGCGAACGTCGCCCCCGCCACATATCCGGGATAGCCGCCCCGCACGGTGTCCGCACCGACGACGGAGTCGACGTCCCGCCAGTCGACCCCCGCGTCGGCCAGTGCCGCGCGCGCGGCGGCCGTGCCGTACTCGGCGAAGCCGCGCCCCCACTTGCCCCAGGGGTGCATGCCCACCCCGAGCACCGCCACCTCGCCGGTCATTTCACCACCCCCGTCGGCCGCCAGTGCCAGGTCGTCCAGGTCGTCTCCGTGTCCTCGTGAAGCACCCCCGGGACGGCCTCCACCTCCATTCCCACCGTCAGATCGGCGACGGTGACCCCGGGAACCGCCTGTCCGAGTATCACCATCCGCTCGCTCTCCAGCTCCACAGCGATCAACGCGTACGGCTTCCATGGAAGTTCCGGATCGGTCACATACGGTGACGGAGGCCGGTACCGGCCGTCGGTGTACGACCAGATCCGCCCGCGCCGGGACAGCGGAACCTCGTCCAACTCGCCGCCCGGGCACCCCGGATTACGGCAGTGGACGTCCTCGCGGGGGAAGAAGACCGAAGTGCAGGTCGAGCAACGGGTGCCAAGGAGTCGGAAGCCGTCCTCGTCCGCCGTGAACCACCCGGCGACCACGGGTGTTCGGGTATGTGCCACATTCCCTCCAGAAAGCTGAATCTGACGGAACGTCAGAAGTGTGGCACGGTCACTTCGGATTGGGCAGCCGTCGCACAGAACCGAGCACGCCCCCCGTGCGTCGTCGTATGGGTAGGGACGGCCGGGGCCCACGGGGGTGGTTCCGGCCGTCCCCGCTGTACGGCGGTGTCCCGGGGCGCCCCGGGAGGGACTCCGTCCTTATGATCGGATACAGTCCGCCGCGTGTCCGTAAAACAACTGTCAACCGACAACTCCGCGCCGGATTCTCACTGTTCGAGCTGCGGAGCGCCCTACGGAGAGGGCGTTTCCGGCTGGCCCCGCACCTGCCCCGCCTGCGGCACGGTGGCCTACCGCAACCCGCTGCCCGTCGCGGTGGCACTCCAGCCCGTGTACGACACCAAGGGCACCGCCCTGGTCGTCATCACCCGAACCATCGCCCCCGCCCGCGGAGGCATCGCCCTGCCCGGGGGGTATGTCGACCATCGCGAGGACTGGCGGCTGGCCCTGGTCCGCGAGCTCAGGGAGGAGACGGGCATCGAGGCGGCGAGCCGCGACGTCCGCCTCGTCGACGCGATGAGCTCACCCGACGGGCACCTGCTGCTCTTCGGAGTCCTGCCGGAGCGCCCCGCCGACCACCTCCCGCAGTCCGCCGCCACCGACGAGACGGACGGCTGGCACCTTCTGCGGAGGCCGGAGGAGCTTGCCTTTCCGCTGCACACGGTGGCCGTACGCGCCTGGTTCGAGGGCCGATACTGAGCCCGCTCAGCGCCCGTGGAGTCCTCGTACACGTACGGGGCGGGGCGGCTCGCTCATGCCGTCCTCCCCGTCCCGCTCCACGACCACCCGCCGCCCCTTCCAGCGTGTGACGTACCGCTCGATCTCCGGCTCCGCCCACCCGTCACCCGCGTCCGACACCGCCAGCCCGCCCCCGGTACGTCCGCGGGCGGGCGCCCACGCCTCCAATTCCAGGCCGCCGTCGTCGCCCCGCACGGGCACGACGGCCCCCGCGCGCGCGAGCACCGGAATCCGCGACAGAGGCGCGTCGACCAGCACCTGACCAGGCCCCTCGTAGGCCTGCTCCGTCACCGTGTCGTACCAGCGCCCGCGAGGCAGCTGCACCGCACGCCGGTCCGCACCCGGATCGAGCACCGGCGCCACCAGAAGACAGTCACCCAGCAGAAAGGCGTCCTCGCAGCCCCGCAGGGCCCGGTCCTCGGGCGCCCCCCACCACAACGGCCGCACATAGGGCGCCCCCGTACGTCGCGCCAGGTGCGCCAGCGTCATGAAGTACGGCACCAGGCGCCGACGTTCGACGAGCACCACGCGCGCGTGGGCGAGGACGTCCGCACCGAACTCCCAGGGCTCCCTGCGCCCCGCCCGCAGACTCGTATGCGTGCGGAACAGCGGCAGATAGGCGCCCAGTTGGAACCACCGCAGATACAGCTCAGGCGACGGACTCCCGTGGAAGCCGCCCACATCCGGGCCCGAGTAGGGCACCCCGCACAGCCCGAGACCCATGACCAGCGACAGCGACGCCCGCAGCCCCGGCCAACCTGTCGCCACGTCCCCGGACCACGTCCCTCCGTAGCGCTGCAAACCGGCCCACCCGGAGCGGGAGCATATGAACGGCCGCTCCTCGGGTGCCAGTTCACGCAGCCCCTCGTAAGCAGCCCTGGCCATGCACAGGGCGTAGACGTTGTGCGCCTCACGATGGTCACCACCGAGCCCCTCCAGCGCGTGGCGGGCCGAACGCGGCAGGGTCGACTCCCCGAAGGCGGTGAAAGACGTGGGCTCGTTCATGCCGTGCCAGAAACCCGCGAATCCCTGCCCGAGCCGCTCCTCGTACATCCGGCCCCACCACGCACGCACGCGCGCGTGCGTGAAATCAGGGTAGACCGACTCCCCAGGCCACAAGACCCCTTGTACGAGCTGCCCCGACGCATCCCGTACGAAAGCGTCCTCGGCTCTCCCACTGCCGTACACGGCGTTCCCCGCCTCGGCCTTGACCGCCGGATCGATGATTGACACCAGCCGGATCCCGTCGCGCCGCAGATCCTCGGCGAGGACCGGCAACTTGGGGAACTGCTCCTCGTCGACGGTGAACACCTCGTGTGCGTCGAGGTGGTCGATGTCCAGGTGCACCGCGTCGAGCGGCAGATCGTGCTGCTGATAGCCCGCGACGATCCGCCGCACCTCCTGCTCGCCGCCGAAGCCCCGGCGCGAATGATGGTGGCCCAGCGCCCACGAAGGCGGCACCGCGGGCGCACCCGTGAGCGTGGCCCAGGTGTGCAGCACGCGCGCGGGGGTGCCCACCATCATCCAGCAGCGCAGCGGCCCGCCGTCCATGCGCAGCTCGCACGTTCCGGCCCTGTCGTGCCCGGAACCCGCGCCCTCCTCACCCTCCCGCAGAGTCACCGTGCCGTCCCAGGAGGTGTCATAGAACACCAGATGGGTCGCAGCGTCGGCCACCACCAATTGCACCGGCATGGTGATGTACAGCGGATCGTCGCCGGGACCGAAGGCCCGACCGGGATCGGTGTTCCACAGGCGGTACGCCCCATCGCGCAACCGGGGCCCCGAAGCACGCCCGCCGAGCCCGAAGAACCGTGCGTCAGCAGCCACTTCGGAGCGCTGCATCCAGCGGCTCGTGCCGCCGCCGCCCACAGGCTCCCACCAGCGGGGCGGGAGTTCTCGTCGCAGGCTCACCCCTCCCGGAGTGAGCACTTCCACCGCACCGTGCCGCGAGACCACGACGGTCACCCGCTCTGCCACGACCCGCCAGCCACCGTCCTTGTCCGGCTCCAGCGACGCGCGAGGATCCGGCTCAGGACAGCCGGCCAGTGCGTACGACGGCTCGGGGCCGACCCCGTCCCAGCCCCAGAAGACCGCCCCATTGACGGCAACAGCGATCCGCAGCTCGGACCTCGCGAACCGGACGACACCGCCGCCCGGTCCCGGCTCCACGTTCCGCACGGGCCCGGGCACCCGCGCGCGTTCGGTACCCCGGGGCGGCAGCCCGGCGGCATCGGCACGCCTTCTGCGCCACGCCGCCCGTACGGTACGCACCCCCTGGGCAGCCCCCGCCGAACCGACTGCCTTCAACGAACGCACCAGGTCACGACCTTCCATGCTGCTCAGCCTGCCACTGAGTTCGCCCGATGCGCGTACTGTTCAGAAGCCGTTCACCCTGCTAGGGATCACATCTTCATCTCCACGACACGACCCCCGCGCGGCGCACCCTGGTGCCGGAGTCGATCACATGGCATGGTCCGTGTCAGCCGTGTCACGCGCACAGTCCGGGAGCCGCCCCATGTCCACCGACAACCCCACGCCCCTCTGGCAGCCCGACCGAGAACGCATTGCCCGGGCGCGGATCACCAAGTTCCAGGCCTGGGCGGCAGAGCGGCACGGAGCCCCCGCCGACGGCGGCTACGCAGCATTGCACCGCTGGTCCGTGGACCGACTCGCAACGTTCTGGCAAGCCGTCACCGAGTGGTTCGACGTGGGCTTTTCGACGCCCTACGCGTGCGTGGTCGACGATCGCTCCATGCCCGGCGCGCAATGGTTCCCCGGGGCGAGGCTCAATTACGCCGAGCACGCCCTGCGCGCCGCCGACACCCGCGCGGACGAACCGGCACTCCTTCACGTCGACGAGACCCATGAACCCCGCCCGGTGACCTGGTCCGAGCTACGCCGCCAGGTCGGCTCCCTGGCTGCCGAACTGCGCGCGCTCGGAGTACGGCCAGGAGACCGAGTGAGCGGCTATCTGCCGAACGTTCCACAAGCCGTGGTCGCCCTGCTCGCAACAGCCGCCGTGGGCGGCGTGTGGACGTCCTGCGCCCCCGACTTCGGTGCCCGCAGCGTTCTCGATCGCTTCCAGCAGGTCGAACCGGTGGTGTTGTTCACTGTCGACGGCTACAGCTACGGCGGCAAGGAGCACGACCGCCGTGACACGGTCGCCGAACTCCGCCGCGAACTGCCCACCCTGCGCGCCGTCGTCCACATCCCGTTGCTGGGTACCGAGGCACCCGAAGGGGCCGTGGAATGGTCCGCCCTCACTTCCGCGGATGTGACCCCCGTCTATGAACAGGTCGCTTTCGACCACCCTCTGTGGGTGCTCTACTCCTCGGGCACGACCGGTCTCCCCAAAGCCATCGTCCAGTCCCAGGGCGGCATCCTCGTCGAGCACCTCAAACAACTGGGCCTGCACTGCGACCTGGGGCCGGAGGACCGCTTCTTCTGGTACACGTCCACCGGCTGGATGATGTGGAACTTCCTCGTCTCCGGCCTTTTGACGGGTACGACGATCGTCCTGTACGACGGCAGCCCCGGGTACCCCGACACGGGCGCCCAGTGGCGGATCGCCGAACGTACGGGGGCGACCCTTTTCGGTACGTCGGCGGCGTACGTCATGGCCTGCCGCAAGGCCGGCGTACACCCGTCCCGGGATTTCGACCTGTCCAAGGTGCAGTGCGTCGCCACGACCGGATCGCCGCTGCCTCCCGACGGATTCCGCTGGCTGCACGACGAGTTCGCGGAGAGCGGGGCCGACCTGTGGATCGCCTCGGTCAGCGGTGGCACGGACGTGTGCTCCTGCTTCGCAGGAGCTGTACCTACCCTCCCGGTATACATCGGCGAACTCCAGGCGCCAGGACTGGGCACCGATCTCCAGTCCTGGGACCCGAGCGGAAAACCACTCGTGGACGAGGTCGGCGAACTCGTGGTCACCAATCCGATGCCCTCCATGCCCATCCACTTCTGGAACGACCCCGACGGCAGTCGCTACCACGACAGCTACTTCGACACCTATCCCGGTGTCTGGCGCCATGGTGACTGGATCACCGTCACCTCGCGCGGCTCCGTGATCATCCACGGCCGCTCCGACTCCACGCTCAACCGCCAGGGCGTACGCATGGGATCGGCCGACATCTACGAAGTCGTCGAACGGCTTGCCGAGATCAAGGAATCCCTTGTCATCGGCGTCGAACAACCCGACGGCGGCTACTGGATGCCGCTCTTTGTCCACCTCGCGCCCGGAGCCGTCCTCGACCAAGCTCTCCTGAACCGGATCAAACAGGCCATCCGCGAACAGCTCTCCCCGCGCCACGTCCCCGACGAGGTCATCGAGGTGCCCGGAGTTCCGCACACCCTCACCGGCAAGCGCATCGAGGTCCCGGTAAAGCGCCTTCTCCAGGGCAGCCCCCTGGAGAAGGCCGTCAACCCCGGCTCCATCGACAATCTCGACCTGCTGCGCTTCTACGAAGAGCTGGCCCGCGAGCGCGCCTGACCGCTCCGGAAGCAGCGCGGGCCACCAGGCGTAGGACCGAGCTGGTGCTCTTCCCCGACCACGCGCTGATAAAGGTCGGCCTGCCCACACCGGCAACGCACCGACTGGTCTCACACCGCTGCTGACAGTCCGCAACAACGTGATGGTGATGGCCCCGCAAGTACCCGTGGCCCGCTTCGGCGCCACCACCAAGGCCGCTCGATCTCTCCTGCTGCCGCCGCCCGCGGCCTTCGCCCTGGCGGGCATCTCCGTGGCCGAGTGCTCCAGCCATCGCCTCCTGGAAACTGTCAGTCGCCCTCGCATCCGACGCCGCTCAGGGCGCGTACCTCGGGATTCACGGACATGCACAAGCCGTCCAGCGCAACATCGGACTACTGGCAGTGGCTGCGACTACCGCCACCACCCCTGGGCTGGACCGGCTTCGGCGTCGCATCGCTGTGACCTTCGTAATCCAGCACGGCCTCGTCAGCACGCGCTCTGAACCGAGAGCCATTGTCAGCGGCTCCGATTACTGTGAGTGAGCATTGATCCACTGCACACAGGGGGAATCATGGCGAACACCGAGCACCCGACCATGCGGCGCGTTCTGCGCCGCGAAATCGCGGGCACCATCGGTCTGCTCACCGACGAGCACGACTTCCGGGCGATGAGGCGCTATCGCACCTTCACCTTCGACAACCACACGGCCTACCTCCGCGAGGTGGAAGCTCTGCTGAAGAGCCTTGCCGCCCAGGGCAGCCACACCACTGTCGCCCTATTCGATCCTGAGGAATACGCCGAGTTCTGCACTGCCACCGGCCTCGACCCGGACGCCCCGTCCAGCCGCACCCGCTTCACCGCGGAACTCGCGACCACGGGGCCCACCGTTCCCTACGACGGCCAACCTCTCGCCGAACTGGTCCCCGACCTCGTTGACGAGGCCGTTCGCCAGGCGACCTGGGAGTACGCCGCCACGCTCCTGGCGCGCATCGGCGCCTGCGCATCCTGCGGGGAGGACATCGGACGCTCAGCCTTCACCCGTGCCTCGAACCTCCTCGACCGCATCATCGACACGGCACCCCACGGAAACAGGCACCTCGTGTGCAGCGTCATGACACCAGCCGAAACTCTGGTCGCCGTCCTCCACGCGGATGACGACAGCGAGGGCGCCACGGATCTCGACGAGGCCGAAGTCCTCGAATTCACCACGATCCTGGCTCTGGGTATCGCCACCCAGTGCCCCGGCGGTCTTGTCATGCGCACCACTTCCCCCAGCGCCACCGACCGCATCTACGGCTGGCGCGTTCGCGGAAACGGCCTCGATCCGTTGACCGCCGGCGAGGTCTTCGACGCCTACTGCACCGACGCCGAATCAGGTGATCTCATCTCCCCGGAACCGGATGTCGACTACTGCACACCCCCGGACCTCGGAGGGGAGGAACCCACGAGGGGACACACTCACTGAACGGGCAACGGTCGAGGGGCGCCCCACACGAAGTGGAACGCCCCTCGACCGACGAACGGTCTGCACCGAACCGGTCTGGTCGACGGCCCGGGCGATCGGCCGACTACTCTCCCGACAGCACTGCCTGAGCGGCGTCGCGCGCCTCTTCGGCGCTGTCCGCAGCCCGCGCCGCCGCAGCGGCCCTCTCGCACTGCGCCAGCGTGTACTTGGCCAGTGACGCCCGCACGTACGGAATTGAAGCCGCACCCATGGAAAGAGAGGTGACACCCAGACCGGTCAGAACACACGCGAGCAACGGGTCCGATGCCGCCTCACCACAGACACCACAGCTCTTGCCCTCGGCCCGCGCCGCCTCGGCGGACAGCGCGACCAGGTCGAGAAGCGCGGGCTGCCACGGGTCCTGCAGACGGGAAACCGCCCCCACCTGACGATCTGCGGCGAAGGTGTACTGCGCCAGGTCGTTGGTCCCCAGAGACAGGAACTCGACCTCCTGCAGAATCGAGCGTGCCCGCAGCGCGGCCGACGGGATCTCCACCATGGCACCGAACTTCGCCCGCAGCCCGGCCGCACGGCACGCATCCGCGAACGCCTTGGCATCGGCCCGGTCCGCAACCATGGGAGCCATGACCTCGAGATAGACCGGAAGGCCCTCTGCGGCTTTCGCGAGCGCCGTCAGCTGTGTACGCAACACATCAGGGTGGTCGAGCAGGGTCCGCAGGCCGCGCACACCGAGAGCCGGGTTCGGCTCGTCGGCCGGCGTCAGAAAATCCAACGGCTTGTCCGCGCCCGCATCGAGGACCCGCACGACAACACGCCCCTCGGGGAAGGCCTCGAGAACCTGCCGGTACGCCTCGATCTGCTTTGCCTCGGACGGCGCGTTCTTGCTGTCGTCGAGGAAAAGGAACTCGGTACGGAAGAGACCGACGCCCTCGGCCCCGGCTTCGACGGCAGCCGGTACGTCTGCGGGACCGCCGACGTTGGCCAGCAGCGGCACCTTGTGACCGTCAGAGGTGACCCCAGGCCCGGTCGACGCTGCCAGCGCTGCCTTGCGTTCGGCCGCTGCCGCTTCCAACTGCGCCTTCTTCTCCGCACTGGGTTCCACGAAGATTTCGCCACTGCTGCCGTCCACGGCGACCAGTGTGCCCTCGGCAAGCTCACACGCACCAGGCATCGCCACCACAGCCGGGACACCGAGAGCCCTCGCCAGGATCGCGCTGTGGCTGGTCGGCCCGCCTTCCTCGGTGACGAATCCGAGCACCAGAGTCGGGTCCAGCAGCGCAGTGTCTGCGGGCGCGAGGTCACGAGCAATAAGGACGTACGGCTCGTCGCTGTCGGGGACGCCGGGCATGGGCACCCCGAGCAGCCGCGCGACGATACGATTCCGCACATCGTCGAGGTCAGCCACGCGACCGGCGAGGTACTCACCGGCATTCGCCAGTAGAGCGCGATATGCGGCGAACGCGTCGTACACAGCGCGTTCGGCCGTACTGCCGACCGCGATACGCCGCTCCACGTCCGCCATCAGCTCGGGGTCCTGGGCCATCATGGCCTGCGCCTCGAGCACCGCCTGGGCTTCGCCGCCCGCCAGATTGCCACGCGCGTTCAGGTCGGCCGCCACCGCATCCACGGCCTGGCGGGCGCGCCCCTGTTCCCGCTCCGCTTCCTCCGCCGGAATCTGCTTGGCAGGCGGTTCGAGCACTGCCGTTCCCATGTGCCGAACTTCGCCGATCGCCACACCGTGGCTCACGCCGACGCCTCGCAGCGTTGTCTCCATCTCACCCGTCTCCGATAGTGCGGCGGGCCTCGCCGCCACAGTGGATTTCCTGCTTGCTGTCATGGACCGGCGCTGACGTCACTGCCAACCGAAGAGGCTGTCGCCCGCCTTCACCACACCGTCTTCGATAAGTTCGGAGAGGGAATCGGCCGTGGCCTCGAGCGCCACGATCGGGCACACCGGGGACTTGCCGGCAGCTTCCACGGCGGCCGGGTCCCAGCGCACCACGCTCTGCCCACGTGTCACGGTGTCGCCCTTGTTGACGAGCAACTCGAAGCCCTCGCCGTTGAGCTGCACGGTGTCGATACCAAGGTGAGTGAGCACACCGTGGCCTTCGTCGTCCACGACGACGAAGGCATGCGGGTGGAGCGAGACGATGACTCCGGCCACCGGGGCGACGGCCTCCGCGGGCTCGCGCACGGGGTCGATCGCAGTGCCGGGGCCGACCATGGCCCCGGAGAAAACAGGGTCCGGCACGGCAGCCAGTCCGATGGCACGCCCTGCTAGAGGGGACGTCACGGTGGTCAAGGGAAGCCTCCCGGGGTGGAGATTCGTACGAGCCGTCACTGCCTGTCCCGGACGGCACACTGTTGAGCAGCGTATGTCATATGAAGTGCCGGTTCCGTGCGAGAGACGCGGGTTGACCTCATGGGGCGCCACGCAATGGATTTGCGCCTGCTCCGAGTGCCCGTGTACAGTCTTACTCCTGCCCGAGGCCGAGGGGACACGATCAAGCGTCCTCGCCTGGCAGTACCTAACTTGTCAGATCCTATCCCGGGGTCTCGTTCTGCATGTTTGCTGAACGGTGGTCAGGGAGACGGAAAAACACTGATAGAGTTTGGAACACCGAAGGGAAAGTGCCCGGAGGAAAGCCTGAGAGAGTCTCTTGGGTGAGTACGA